>SCPY01000086.1 GCA_004299495.1 bacterium
CTGATAAGGAAGCATAAGCGTTTTTTGGTTACCACACATATTCATCCCGAGGCAGACGCCATCGGCTCGGAGCTGGCATTCGCCTGCCTTTTAAAAAAGATGGGTAAGGCCGCTTTTGTGGTTAATGAAAGCGCGCTTCCGGATGAATGCGCCTTTCTTCCCGGATCAAAGTCTCTGCGGACTGTATCTGAGCAGAAGCAGGGCGCGCCATTTGATTGTATGGTGTTTCTGGATTGTTCTGAGGCGTCACGCGCGGGGAAAGCCGCGCGGTTAAACCCTGAAAGTAAACCCACGATAAATATTGACCACCATATTTCCAATACCAGGTTTGCCGGAGTAAACTGGGTTGAGCCGCACTATAGCAGTACCTGCGAGATGGTATACCTGCTCTGCCAAAAGCTGAATGTGCCCTTAGACGCGGATATGGCGCTTATGCTCTACGCGGGCATGGCGGTTGATACCGGTTTCTTCCATTACCGTAACGCAAGCAGCCGCAGTTACGCGATTGCCGCTTCCCTGGTGGATAAGGGCGTATGTCCAGCCGAGGCCTATAACCGCCTTTTTGAGAATAATCGATTGAGCGATATTAAGGCGTTGGGCCGGATATTGCTTTCCATAGAGCAAAAGCTGCGGGGAAAAATTGCCTGGGCGGTTATATCCGGGCGCGGCCTGAAAGAGGCTCGTCCTTTGGCGGATTTGGCTGAACTGGTTTTAGGGTTATTGCGTTCCATCAAGGGGCTGGAATTGGCGATGATTTTTAAGGAAGTCAGGGATAAAAAAAATCAGGTCCGGGTGAATTTCCGCTCACAGAGTAATTTTGATTGCAATTATCTGGCGTCTTGTTTCGGGGGAGGGGGCCACCGGAATGCCAGCGGCGCGACCATCGCGGGAAATATGGCGGAAATCAAAAATAAAGTGATTAAACGGGCCGTGGAGCTGATGAAGGCCGGGTGAAAGGTGGAGCGTATGGATGGGTTGCTTTTGATTGATAAGCCGCAAGGCATCACTTCTCATGATGTGGTGGATATAGCGCGCAGGAAATTCAATATGAGGCGTATCGGGCATGCCGGAAGCCTTGACCCGCTGGCAACCGGGCTCTTGATCATTCTGGTAGGCAAGGCCACCTCGCACTTTAACCGCTATATGCATTTTGATAAGGAATATAACGCTACCCTGCGCCTTGGCGCGGCTACCGACAGCGGGGACTCTCAGGGGAAGGTGACCGCCAGTAATGTCTCTTACGCCCATATAAGCGAGCCGCGCGTCTTAGAGGCCTTTAAGGGCTTAGAGGGAAGAACGGAGAATGTGCCTCCGATGATTTCCGCGCTCAAGCACAAAGGAAGGCCGTTATATGAATTGGCCCGCCAGGGCATCACGGTGGAGCGTAAGCCAAGGTTGGTTGAAATATACCGGCTCACCTTGCTTAAATACTCTCCTCCTGACATAGAATTTGAGGTGAAATGCTCCAAGGGCACTTATATCAGAAGCCTGGCAGAGGAAATCGCCAGGCGCCTTGATTGCGTCGGCCATATTTCCCAGATACGCCGCATCAGCATCGGCCCTTATAAAGTGAGTGAGGCAAAAAAAATAGATAATTTTGATGCGGACGATATTCGGCCTTGCCAATCTTAAGAAGAAGCTTAAGGGCGCCGTCGTGGTTATCGGGGTTTTTGACGGGGTGCATCGCGG
>SCPY01000087.1 GCA_004299495.1 bacterium
TACGCGGATTCCGATTTCCGGGAAAAGGTGAAAAATGAGGTCCTTGGGATGGTGAGGGCCTATAAGGATGAGCCGGGAATACTGTTGTGGATATTGGGCAACGAGAACAATTATTCTTTTTCCGAGAGGGTAAATCCCTGGGGTTCGCAGGAGATAGACGCGATTAACGATGTCAAGAAAAGATGCGATATCCGCGCCGGGATTTATTACGGTTTCGTAAATGAGCTGGCAAAAGAAATCCACAAGATAGACCCTAATCATCCGGTAGCCCTGGGTAACGGTGAACTGATTTCTTTAGAAATCGCCAATCAGGCCTGCCAGGATATTGATTTGGTGGCGCTGATTGTGTACCGGGGGAAAACCTTTGGCAATCTTTTTAAATCCCTCAAGAGCACCTTTGATAAACCGGTGATGATGAGTGAGTTCGGCGCGGATGCCTTTGATGCCTATTTAAAGAAGGAAGACCAGAATATGCAGGCGCTCTTTTTGGAGAGCCAGTGGGGAGAACTTTTTAAGAATGCCTATCCCAATAGGAGCGGCGCCGGAAATTGCATAGGGGGCGCGAGTTTTGAATGGTCCGATGAGTGGTGGAAGCATAATGAGTCAGGCCCGGATACCTGGAAGGCGCACGATACGGAAAGCTACTGGTCAAACGGCAGCTACTATTTTGACATCAAGGCCGAGCGTAATTTGAATATGAATGAGGAATGGTTCGGGATTGTCTCTTTATCCGAAGAGACGGAAAACGGGGTAAACAAGAGAATTCCCCGAAAGAGCTATTATGTCCTGCGGGATTTCTGGAAGAACCCGGTTTTAAATCATAAAGAAAAAAAGAAGCCCAAATCCAAATGAAAAAATCCAGAATACTCATTTCTCTGATTTCCGGTTTCTTGCTTCTGGTTTCTTTTGCCTTTGCCCGGGAGGAGGATCTTAAAAAGGCAAAGAAGTTAGAGGCACTGATTCTGGCTAATCCCAGGGATGCCAGGGTGATTCAGTCTTTGGATGAGTTAAGCGAAATCTATTTTACCGAGCGCCAATACGCGCCATTATTAGAATTCTTAAGAAAATTAGAAAAGGTAAAATCGCTTGGCCCTTGCGATGTGCCGGTGGGTTATTATATCGGATTATGCAGGTATCACCAGTTGAAGTATTTAGAAGAGAAGCAAGAATGGAAGGAATATTTTGATTCCGGAAACAGCTATCGCCAGGATTTGTTTATTGAGACAGAGAAAGTATCCGCGCTGTGCCCGCGCTCTGGTTTTGGGGTGCGCTCTCAGGCGCTAAGCTGGCTTCAACACAAACTGCAAAATGACGCCCTGCAGGAAGGCTCACTTGATAAGCTTATGGAAATGCTCAGCGCTTATGCCGCCCAGGAAGGCTTTGACCGGGAGGCGGTTAAGGAGGCCGCGGACATCCTCTCTAAGCAGGGAGAAGCCGCCCTATCCAAAACCGCCTACTCTCTGTATGCCAGGGGGCTGTTGGCGCAGGAAAAATCAGCGCAGGCGCTCCTGGAGAGCGCGGGATACGCGCTGAAGGAAGGCAACAACAGCCTGGCAGAAATTATCTACGACCGTTACGTGGAAATCTCAATGGCTTCTTTAGCCAAAGATAATCTATCGGAAGGCCTAATCGCCATTATCAGGCAGTTTGCCGCTGACGGCTGGAACAGGGGAAAAGACCCGGCTTACGCCGAGAAGATTTTTGGCGTACTGGATGAGGCCTGCGGTAAAAGCTATTTTAGCGAAGAGCTGCGGTATCTGAGGGCCTACAACTTACAGCGGCTTAAGGAATACGCAAGGTGCGCCGAGGAGTATGAGCTTCTGGCCAAGGATTTTCCCGCGGGTGGTTATCGCGATGAAGCAGAGTTTAAGCTGGGAGTAATACATACTTATCTCTTAGGCAATAAAGAAAAAGGCGCGAGTTTTTGGCGCGACATTATTGAACGCGAGCCATCCTCTTTAGAATATAAGTCAGAGGCGCTTTACCATCAGAGTTTGCTTAGCCATTACGCGGGAGATTTCGAAGCGGCGAATACAGGTTACGCGAAGATATTGGCCTTGATTTCCGATAATCCGGTTTTTTTGGATTTATCCGAGCGCGCGTTAGAAAGGCGGAAAGAGATTCAGGAGGCAAAGCCCATAGAATATAATCTTAAGACATTTCTGGAGATTGCATTCGGCAGCATTGGCGCGATTGGCGGCAGCGGCTTAGAGCTTGACGCCGTTCCCTATAAAATGGTGAAGGCGGAAAAGGCGTCTTTTAGCGCCGGACAGCCGCAAATCCAGACCGGATGCCTTGCCCCCGAGCTTACCTATCTTTGGTCAGGAGAGCTGGGCAGTGTTATTCCTAAGCCCACAACGGC
>SCPY01000088.1 GCA_004299495.1 bacterium
CAAGCTCCTTACTGGCATTATACTTCGCCCATAATAAGGCTGCTTCGCATTCTTTGATATTATCACCCATAAGCAGTCCTTCTTCAGGATAGGCTACACTGATTATCATAATATTATCTTTTTTGATAATTTTTTTAGTACTTTTCAACATCTTCTCAGCCGCTTCAAAAATTTTGGAATCATCCATCGTTGTTCCGTGGAAAGCCAGCACAACGTCTACCTCGTCACTTTGCGGCCTATATACGATGAGATCAACCTTTACTCCATTGTAATCAATGGTTATCGCTTCAGCCAGTTCCCTCTCTTCCGATTTATTTACTTTTTTCTCGAAAGCAACTGCCAGAACATTTTTCAAGCAAAATATATTTACCAGCGAAATACAAAAACAGAGCCAAATGAGTTTGTTAAAACGTTTCATTTCTATACCTCCATTCGTCTTATTTACCATAACTCTAACCTCGCCAACGCCTCCGCTATCCTCACCATAGTCCGTCTTTGCCACATCCAGCGGCCAGCCAAAGGTTTTGATAAAAATCTTTGTCTGCTATGTCGCGAACTTAACCATCAAAAAAGGGGTCAGAGTGATTTTTTCGGTCTACCCCTATCACGTAAAATAATACTCCTTCCTACAGACTTTGCCTTCCAGCCTTTCTTTATTCGTCTTCCCGTATCTGCAAAAAAATGACTCTGACCCCTTATTTCTTTATTTCTGAAGACTTAATGCTTTTGCAATATCCTTTCTTACACTTGGCCAATACTCTTCCGCCTTCAATGGAATGTAGACATAATAATACTTTCCTAATAGACTATGTCCCAAATATTCAATAACTTCAGCATCTCCTACTTTCTGCTGCGCCAACATGTCAGAGCGTTCATTTGTTTGCCATAAAACCATAGCTACAACATCATCTTTTAATTTTGCTTGACGCTCTACAAGAATTGAAACATAATTAGCAAGATTTACTACAGGAGGCGTTTTCTGAAAAGGAAACAAAAGCCATCCGTTATCCGGCAGAATATCCGATAATGTGGAAATTAAAATATCTTCTTCGCTAGGAATTCCGGACTTCACTTCAAACTCAAATATATTTGATTCGGGAAATATAGAATCTTCGGACATTCCATAATAACCTTTGCGGAATTGAATTGTATATTTACCCGGTTCTATAATAGAGTAGACTGAAGCTATATTCCTATTCTCAAAAAGCGTTACTGTTTCTTCGGGATCTATCGGGCATCCAGATCCTGCGGTCTGAAATGTCATTCCTTTGTAAGACACTTCTTTCCCCTTCGCATCTTTTATAAGTAAATCATTGTGTCCTACCCCCTGGCTATCGTACCATTTAGAATCTGTTCCAACATTCTTCATTACCAGATGGAAAAACATAGGATAACCAACTGTATATTCACTACTGGCTGGTATAAGCTGTGTCCTGTAGCCGTTTAATTCTTCTCCCCATAGGCTATCTTTAGCTAACAAGGCAATTCCTTTAAGTTCCTTCAGTTCCTTTTCAACCTTAATAATATCTGATTTAGATAAGCATTCGCTGTTTGAACTACTCCACACAAACTCAAACTCATCCTCTCCTGTGCACCAATTATCTCCCGGAATGCTTGCCCTCCTCGCCTTAAACATACCCTCTCTAATCTGTCCAGATTTTAGGTAAATTTTATCTGCAAGGGCATTATTTGAAAAAAATGAAAACATAAACAAAATTATTAAAGGGTACTTATTCATCTTTTTAATCCTCATCTCATAATAGTTGTTAATTACCCACGCTAATATTTAAGTTTAACAAAAAAGGGGTCAGCAAAAAAGGGGTCAGTGTGATTTCTTCGGCCTACCCTTATCCCGTAAAATAATACTCCTTTCTACCGACTTTGCGTTCCAGCCTTTCTTTATTCGTCTTACCCATATCTGCAAAAAATGACTCTGGCCCCTTACTTTTAACTCCTTTTTTACCATAAGTTGCTTCAAACTTATGAGATTGTGAGAATATGTTGTAATAAGATTTCATCGGGGAACCGTACATAAGTAGCATTGCTTTTCTTTCGGCTTCTCCAGCATCCCCCTAAGCATTTCCTTATAACGGGATTTTCTAAAATTGGTAAATTCAGCGCTATAAACTCTTTCGGCCAAATCACGAAATCCTTTTTCAAGTTCCTCAACTGACATGCCCTCAGGCTGAAAATTCACATCAAATAATGTACACCGCGCCCAATCGCCATCCCTTAAGATTCTCTTTTCTTTCTTCAGCCGCTCATGAAGTGCTGTTCCGGGAAATGCGGTCATAACCGTTATTTGAACCTCATATAATGCGCTATCTTGGACAAACCGCCAAACCTCATCGAATATGCTCTTATCTTGACCATCAAGACCAAGAATAAAACACCCATTCACGGTAATGCCATGAGCTCGAATTTTTTCAATCGCAGATTTATATTTGTCTAACTGTTTCAGCTTCCAATTGCTGGATAGCTCTAGCCCATCCAAACCATTTTTAGAAGGGCTTTCAAACCCAATAAGTACCTGCTGGCATCCGCTTTCCCGCATAAGATTCAAAAGCTCATTATCTTCAGCCACAGAAACGTCAGTTTCAGTAAACCACCGAATATCTTCAGTCCTAAGTTCCTTAAGCAAACCCACCCAGTATTTCCTGTTGATAAATGTATTATCATCTGCAAATTCAATGAAAGGTCTCTTCCATATTTTTTTTATCACCCGTATCTCTTGAATGACTTTGTCCGCTGGCTTCTGTTTATATTTCTTTGAAATTAATATTGATGCAGCGCAAAATTCACAATAGTGCGGACAACCCCTGCTTGTCTGGACCGTAAGACGATTATATTTTTCTGGATTTAATAATTCAAATCTCGGGATAGGTGCATCTTTTAAATCAAAGTCTTTATCGAATGAGCTATAAAACGGCTTTAGCTTGCCATGCTCACAGTCATTAAGCACCTCAAGCCATGAAGACTCACCCTCACCGATAACAACTGAATCGCAATGCTCCTTCGCTTCTTCTGGCAGACGCGTAACATGGGGCCCGCCTATAACTGTTTTTATTCCTTTCTGCCTGTATCGCTCTGATAGTTCGTAAGCCTCAAAAACCTGCGCGCTATATGTTGATATAGCGATCATGTCAAACGAATTTGGGAGCTCTCCGACGTCTTTAATATCGGCTATTTCAACATATTCTATTTCAGTTCCTTCAGGAGTCATACCTGCTAAAGTTAGCAATCCCAAACTGGGCAACGAAGCTATAATTTTATTACGATCGACAAATCCAGGTAGCGTCAAACCTAAATTCGTCAACTCTTCGTTATAAGCGCGCACTCCGCTCATGGCGATTAAACCGACTTTCATATTTCCGATCCTTTAGGCTTTAAGATTTTCTGTATTTGCCCAACAGATAAATAAAACGTTAACAATGACCCCGATAATGCTCGCTATCGAAATCAACACAAATATCGTGGGGACTCCAAATCTGAAATAGCTATAGAACACGGCGCTTGTAAACGACAGCTTCATCAATAAACGGACTATAGCTAAATCAATATTCCTTAAAAGATTATTAGCAATCAAGAACTCGCCAACACCTCCGGCAATAATAAACAGCGCAGGAACAAGGATATACCCTGGGTGGTTAGGTAGTGCAATATTAAAACGCGCATAAATGTCCTTGTAAAACAATGCGAATGAACCCCCCAATAACACATCGTAGACTCCTACAAACATAAAGAATAGCTTAAAAAAATCCTTTGCCTTCATTGTCACACCTCCTTTTTTCGCGGTTCCAAACCGGTTTCAAAAGCTCAAGTTGTAAATTCTCGTGGCTTAAAAGCTGATCCCAAAAATCCTGGTTGCTATTCTTGTATCTATTATACCACTTGCTATAGACTTTCCTATTAATAGCACTTTTTAAAATCCAACCAATCTGCCTTGCTGTCAGCATCTTACAAATAATCTTAGTAAAGTATAGCGCTAACCTGTTAACTAAAACGCCTCGCTTCATACCTGTTGCTAGGATTTCTTGTTGAATGCATTTTGCAGTCTTGAGCTCATTTAGCGCAAGTCTTTCATAGATTAGCCTTAAATCTGTTTCTTTGGTTCTTAAAGATAGTGACTTATATAGAGCTTCTCCTAGATCCTCTACTGTTAGCATCTTATTCAGTAATTTTCGATAGGTTGTAGCATTATCCAAATCTGGACGTAAGACCATTTTTAGTTAGTAGCAAAAAAGTAATATTTCCAAATAATGAAAGCTGCTATCCCATGAGATATCGCAGCAGACCAGATGTTGCCAAAATGCTTAAATAGATACCCCCAGACACCTCCGGCAAGAGCTATCAGCATTAGGAATGCTATTCCAGTTTTAAGAGGGATAATAGTAAAAATATAAAAATGGATCACCGAAAATATAATGGCGGTAATCCATATAGCAATATTTGCAGGAAAAAAGCCTGATATCCTCTTTTGAATAAAGCCCCGCCAGAATATCTCTTCACCTAAACCTACAGCAATAATACAGAACACAAAAAATACGCAAGTGCCTACCAGTGCATTGCTCATGCTAAGCAAGCGATAACCAACCTCTTGTTGTAATGGAAATGCGATAGTAAGACTGCTAAATGAAAACTGCAATTTGTCTGCGCTTGTGAAGAGAAGACCTGTTAAACCAAGTATTTCTAATCCAGATCCTCCAGCAATGCCTAGAACAAAACCGGATATCATCCCTATGGTAATTGAATGTTTAATGGAATTAAGCCTTAGGCCCAGGGAGTCAAATCGCTCCCCTCTAATACCTACCTTCCAGATTAAAGGTATTGAGAATGTGAATATAAAAGATCCGTATATGCCTTTAAAAAGGAGTACGGCAGGTAAAATAACTGCCACTAGTGAAATTAATATACGCGGAAAGATACCATACCCTCTATTCATAAGCACTCTGCTAACCTTACCCCCTATCCCGCACTGCCTTAGTTTATTCGTCTTCCCCATATCTGCAAGCAAAAAAGGGGTCAGAGTGATTTCTTCAGTCTGCCCCTATCCCGCACAGCCTTTCATTATTCGTCTTCCCGTATCTGCAAAAAATGACTCTGACCCCTTATTTTTTCTGGTCAAACCAATTTCAAAATCGGAGTCTCGAGGAATTCGTTAAGCGCCACTCCCCCGGTTCCCACTATCAGTGTCTTTGCGCGCGGATAGCGTTTCTTGAATGCATACAGCCCCTTCGATTCAATACGCTTCTGTCCGCTTTTTACTTCAATCGCGGTCAATGAATTGCCTTTGCGCAACACAAAATCAACCTCACTATTACCCTCGCGCCAATAATGAATCTCCACGCCTTCCAGTATGCCTTTGTTTGCCATATGGGCTCCGACGCACGTTTCCACAAGTCTCCCCCATTGGGCCGGATCATGGCGCCACTCGTTGAATGTCTTATTAGAAAGGGCACTTACAAGGCCGGAATTCAAGGCGAGCCACTTGGGGCTTGAACTTCTTGAGCGAACTGTTTTGCCGGACCACTTTTGCAGCCCCTGAATAAGAAACGCGGCCTCTAGAAGCCTTTGATAATGCGCTACCGTAACGGTGTTTCCTACGTCCTGCAATTGCCCAAGGATTTTCTGGTATGACAATACCTGTCCGCTGTATTCGCACGCCAACACAAACAATTGCCGCAACAAAACCGGCTTTTCAACCCGGTTTAGCAGCAAGATATCTTTTGACAAAGCCGTCTCGATCAATGAATCGCGGATATACTGCCCCCAGCGATTTTCATCCTGCATTAAGGATGCCGATGCCGGATATCCTCCAAAATACACATAGTGCTCCAACGATACACCAAAACTCACTCTCATTTCTGTCCATGACCAATGAGGAAAACGCACGAGCTCAAACCGCCCTGCCAGGCTTTCACCCAAACCTTTTTGAATCAATAGAGACGATGACCCCAAGAGGACTACGTGAATGTTACGGCCTGCCCGGCTATCCTCATCCCATAAACGCTTCACCTCACTTGACCAATACGCGACTTTTTGGATCTCATCCAAAGCCAGAATTACAGGCTTTTCCCCCTCGGCTTTCATCCGCGCCATTTCCCACTGCCTGGCTATCCAACCCGTATCAGGGGGAGCCGGCAGATCCGCCGCCGCATAATGAAACGGCAGAGTACAATCGTCAAGAACCTGCTGGATCGCGGTGGTCTTACCTACCTGACGCGGGCCCAAAAGCACCTGAATAAAACGCCTTTTTTCTGACAACCGCTTGCCAATAACCTCAACCATGCTTCGCTTATACATAATCTCCTCCATAAATTACTCAGTACTATGAGTAATTATACTCAATAATCGAGGTAATGTCAAGTTTTTTTCTCACTGGCAGGCCTCCTACCCCGCGCCTACCAACACTTCCGCTATCTCCTCCATAATCCTGTTATAGCAAAAAAGGGGTCAGAGTGATTTCTTTCGGTCTACCCCATCCTGCAGCCTTTCAGTATCTGCAAAAAAATCACTCTGACCCCTTATTTCTTCTTATTTCTTGTATGCTTCGACGTCAATGATGATTTTCACGTCATTGCCGACGGCAAGGCCGCCGCCTGGAGTCTGCACGCTCCAGGAGATACCAAAGTCCCGGCGATTAATAACCGTTTCTCCGGATATGCCGATGAGCTGCTTTCCGTATGAAGTCATAACCGGCCCCCTGATAACAGCCGGGCCGGAAACCTCCCTGGTTATACCATGCAGGGTTAAATCTCCTGTAATCTCATAGCCGGAAGGTGTTTTTGTAATCTTTTTGCCTTTAAAAACAATTTCCGGGTATTTTTCCACATCAAAGAAATCCTGGCTCTTTAAATGATCATCCCTGGCTTTCAGGCGCGTATCTATGCTTTTTGCTTTGATAGTAATCTCTCCGCGCATACTATTGACGTCTTTCTCGTCAAATAATATCTCACCCGCGTAATCGGTAAATTCCCCGCGGACGATTGAAACATCCATATGCGATACGGCAAAGCCTATTGTTGAATGCCCTGGGTCTATTATATATTGGTCTGCCGCAAAAACAGCTGTCAAGCCGCTCAATCCCCAGCTTAACACGCCTATGATGGCGATAGCACAAACTATTTTGCGCAGCACGCACGGCTGTTTAAGCATGTTGCACCTCCTTGTTTACGCGGTTATTGTTATAACAGATAGCTCGGAAGCGTATATATTAATATATCGCTTTTTTATACCGTTTGAAAGAGAAATATTCTTCACGGTTTAAGGCTAATAACAATCCTTTATATGTTGATTTGCCAGCAGCGGTGGATGAGGCGGTTGCGATAATCCTCTGGAATGGTTGACGGGGTGAGCTCTACCAGGGATTTTACGGAAAGGCCGGACAGCTGGGGCTGAAAACGCTGGTGGTTGGTGGAAAAAAACACCGATGATTCCGGAGCCATCACCTTCAGGACGTTTCGCAGCAGGGCCGGATGGTCGCGGTTAATGTCAAAAGATATTCCCTTGCCGCGATCTTGAAAAAATGACGGCGGGTCAACAAATGCCAGGGTAAACCTGCGCCCCTGGCGATACGCCCGCTCCAGATACAAAGCGGCGTCGGATTGTATCAGGGTATGCCGCGGGCCCATAAGGCCGTTTAGGATTAAATTATCCCTTGCCCAGTTTAAATAAGCGTCAGAACGGTCAACGGTAACCGTTGTCCTGGCGCCGCCGGCTGCCGCGGCGCAGGTAAACGCTCCGGTATAAGCGAATAAGTTCAGGAAATCTTTGCCTCGCGCGAGCTTCTCTATGATAACGCGGGTATCCCGATGGTCAGAATACAATCCGGTATCCAGGAAATCATCAAGGTTAACCCAAAAACTTAAAGTCCGCTCCCGCACCTTCAAACGTTCACCCTTAGAGCCCATCCTGGCGTAACGCGGCTCATCTTTGGTGTTGGTCCGGCGCAGCTTAAGGTGAACTTTGTCCGGAGAAAGTCCCAAGCCCTTGGCCACAGCCGCTGCCATTTGCGGCAGCCACTCAGGCGTAGTTTGCTTACGCGTGTATTCCGCCATCACGATATGGCCGGCATACCAGTCAACCACGGCGCGGACTTCCGGTATATCCCAGTCATACAAGCGAAAACAGTCAATGCCCTGGCGCCTGAAACGCCTTGAGAGA
>SCPY01000089.1 GCA_004299495.1 bacterium
ATTTCCCATAATCAGGCAATCCGTATATTTGACCTTGCCGGTTAAGGTGTCCTTTGAGACCGCGGTATCCGCCCCCAGAGACAAAGCCTCCTGCTTTAGGATATTTGCCGCGAAGATGCCGACCCTGTTAACTCTCACCAGGCAAATTTCCGCCTTAGGCGACATAATCTCTATACCGCCAGAGTCAACGCCGATATCCCGCATTATGTTTTTTATCTCAGACTGGCCGCGGCAGGAAAGAATACTGATATCCATTTTAAGGAATGGGTAATGGAGGAGTTTTATTTAAGGCGCCGGGACAACTGCCATTCCCAGCAAACGCTTGACTTCTTCTCCGTCAAGCACTTCTTTTTTTAACAATGTCGCTGTTAACACTTTCAGCTTGTCTATATTTTTCTGGATTAACTGCTTGGCCTGTAAATAACAGTCATCAACGATATGTTTTACTTCTTCGTCAATTACCTTGGCGGTTTCTTCGCTATAGTTTCTTTCTTCCACGATGTCCCTTCCCAAAAACAGCGGGCCATGGCTTCTGCCCAGGGCAACATTACCGAGCCGCTCGCTCATTCCGAAAACACATACCATCCGCCGCGCCATCTGCGTTACCGTATCCAGGTCGCTCTCGGCTCCGGTAGTGACTTCTCCGAGATTTACATCCTCGGAAGCCCTGCCTCCCAAGGCCACAACCAACCTGCCGACAAGCTCCTTTTTGGTGTAATAGTGGCGGTCTTCGGTAGGCGGGGTAAGTGTATACCCGCCGGCCAGGCCGCGCGGTATAATGGAAACCTTCCTGACAGGGTCGGCTCCGGGAATCAATAAAGACAGGATAGTATGCCCCGACTCATGAATGGCGGTAATCTCTTTTTCCCGCTTGGACATTACATGGCTTTTCTTCTCGGGCCCCATGATCACCCGCTCAATGGCCGACTCCAATTCCTGCTGCTCTACCGTTTCTTTGTTGTGGCGCGCGGCCAGAAGCGCCGCCTCGTTACAAAGATTGGCCAGGTCGGCTCCGGAAAATCCTGAGGTCGCCTGAGCAATAGCGGTGAGATTTGCCTTTGGGTCTAATTTTATTTTTTTGGTGTGCACCTTAAGAATGGCCTCTCTGCCGGCGATATCAGGCAGATGAATCACGATATGCCGGTCAAACCTTCCCGGCCGCAAAAGCGCGGGGTCAAGGGTATCCGGGCGGTTGGTGGCGGCAACCAGGATCAAGCCCTCAGTAGTATCAAACCCGTCCATCTCAACCAGAAGCTGATTTAAGGTCTGCTCCCTTTCGTCGTGTCCTCCGCCGATCCCGGCAAAACGCAATCTTCCCACCGCGTCAATCTCGTCAATAAATATGATCGCGCCCTTGCCTGAAATTTTAGCCGCTTTTCTGCCCTGCTCAAACAAATCTCTTACCCGGGAAGCGCCCACACCTACAAACATCTCCACAAAATCCGAGCCGCTGATGGAGAAAAACGGCACACCGGCCTCACCCGCTACCGCCTTAGCTACCAGGGTCTTGCCGCAGCCGGGAGGGCCGACCAGTAAAACCCCCTTGGGGATTTTACCGCCCAGCTTCTGAAATTTCTTCGGGTCCTTCAAGAATTCAATAACCTCCTGCAATTCCTCTTTTGCCTCATCCACCCCCGCCACATCATTAAAGGTTATTTTCTGGTTCTTTCCTTCCTCGGACAGCTTTGGCTTTATTTTACCGAAGCCCATAATCCGGTTACCTAATTGCTCTCCCCTGGCCGCCATCAGCCACCAGAAAACAATCAGGAGTATTACCGGGCCAAGCGAAAATAATAACGAAAGCAATAGCGGCTGAGTTTTAACCTCAAAGCGATCCACATTCTCGCGTAAAATCGCCAACAAATCCTTATCGTCGTCCGGGATAATCACGAAAAAATGGGTCCCATCCCTGGTTTTACCTTCCAGGCGGCTGTCTATTTTATCCACAGAGACAATTTCTCCCGTAGAAAGGTTATCCTTCAGCTTCCTGTAGAAATCTCCGTAGCCTATCTCCTTTATGGGAGCGACATTGATAAAATTGATGATATAAATAAAACCCAGGATAATAAACAGCCACATAATATTGGGCCGCTTAGCATTTGCCTTTTTCATTTTAGATTTAAGTTTTGGCAGTCTGACGTTCATTTTGAGTCCTTTCTTTAAAAAAACATTATAGAACTAAACATAACTAAAAGCAAGGCATTTTGTGATGAGGTTTTATCGGCCGCGCCTATACAGGCAAAGCTGCCTGCTGTTCTTCATCGCCGATATCCGCGCGGGAAGGTCAACGATTGAGCCGGCGGGGCGGTTATAGGCTAAATCCATAAGCTCTTTGATATGCTGATGGGTAAGCCGGCGCGTATCCGCCTTAAGCTCTTTAAAGGCAAGCCTAAGGCACATCTGCTGCAAAGATAAATGCAGCTTATAGAATCGCGCCAGCGGAAATACAATCTTTGCTCCTGCCTTGTTCCGGCGCAGCCTCTTAAAGGAGCGCAATCCCTGGCTTAAGATATAATCGTAATCAATGGCAATGTTACAGGCGGCGCGCGCCAGGCTTTCTTTTATATTTTTATTATATGCTGAAAGTTCCGGTAGAAGCCTGCGGCGGATGCGATTTCTGAAAAATACCTCCTGCCGGTTAGTATAATCCTGCCTCGGCTTAATTCTTCGGGACTTAAGAAAACGCTCAATCTCGCTTCTGGTAACATCTAAAAGCGGCCTAATTATGGTGAAATTCCCCATCTTGCGCTTGGGCAGGATCCCCGACAGGCCCAGTAATCCGCTTCCCCGGATAAGGCGCATCAACACTGTTTCTGCCTGATCGTCTAAGTTATGGCCCAGGGCAATCTTTGCGGCTTTACGCTCTTTGGCAATTTTAAAGAAAAAACCCAGGCGTGCCTTGCGCGCGGCTTCTTCCAGCGACCCGCCTTGCCTTAAGTCTGAAGCACTTATTTCGCTTGAGCTAACCGGCAGATTCAACCTCTGAGATAGCCGCAAGACAAAATCGGCGTCGCGCTTAGAATCCTCTCCCCTTAAGTTATGATTTAGATGGGCTATATGCAGGCTAAGCTCAAGTTCTTTGCTGATGGCTTTTAGAAGGAGGGTTAACGCGACCGAATCCGCGCCCCCGGAAACACCTATCACAATCTTATCGCCTTTATCAATTAAGTTATATTCCCTGATTGTCTTCCTGAACTTATTGAGGAGGGGCATTGAGGGAGGATTTTTCCTTCTCCAAATCCTGCTGAATGAATTCTCTTAACCGGTTTTTTAGCGCGTTTACCCTTTCTTCTTCCTTTGCTTTGGCCTGTAAATCCAAATCGTCTATCTTTTGGCGATATTTATCGTTATGCTCATATCTATACTCTGAAATAATATGGAAGGGCATCTTTATGGTGTTAGCGAATAAACTCCACATAATCTTGGGAAAATGGGTGATGTAGCGCGTAATATAATCCTCAATCTGTCCCATCTTGATATAAGTTGATTCAACCGTATCTTTTCTTCTCTTAAAGCGATCCATAGCTAAAGGCAGATCTTCCGGCGCCTTATTATCCAAATCAACCGTGTATTCGGGAATCACGTAGCCAAAGCGCGCCACGCCGTAACCTCCCAGGCCCTTAGACTTCTGAAACCTGTGCACCGTACATCCGGAGAACAGCCCAAGGCATATAAATAATAAAATTATTTTTCTCATTTAGCAAAATAACGAAATAAAATTTCCGGCGAGCCGCCCTGGAATTAGATTTGGTGACGGGGACTGGATTTGAACCAGTGGCCGAGCGGGTATGAGCCGCTTGCTCTACCAGACTGAGCTACCCCGCCGTTATTTACTTCTTTCTATAGGCGTCAAGATAGGAATCACAGTAAATCTGCTTATTTAGGACCAGATCCGATGTGATGGCGCTGTCTACCAATTCCTTATCGAGAGGATCAAGAATTGCCGCGTCTAATCCATATGCCACGGCCATAATCAGAAACGTTCGGTTCACCAGGCTGCGCTGGCAGGTGCCCTGGGAGACATTGCTTAAGCCTACCACGGTCTTGGGCGCGGGGTCGGAAATTATCTTAAACTCTCTTAACGCCTCAAGGATATCCTTCATCTGCGCCTGCGCCACATTTACCGGCATCACGATGGGGTCCAGGTAAATATCTTCGGTTGAAAGGCCGGCATCTTGAGCGAAACCCACAATGGTTGCGGCCAGCTCCAGGCGCTGATCCTTGTTCTGGGGGATACCTTTTTTACTGATGGTTAATCCAATCAGCTTGGCATTATATTTAAGGGCCAGAGGAACAAGCGTATTCAGTTTTTCTTCGTCAGCGGTGGTGGAATTAATAATTGCCCTGTTCTTCAGCACCTTTAGCCCGGATTCTACCACCTCGGGCTTGCTGGAGTCAATGGCTATCGGCCTATCCGTTACTTCCTGTATGGCATTTACGAGCCACTGAATATCTTCTTGGGGCCTGCGCGAAGCCGGGCCGCAGTTTACATCCAGGGCATCGGCGCCTGCCTTTATCTGATCCAGCGC
>SCPY01000090.1 GCA_004299495.1 bacterium
GTCTTGGAAAAGCTGAAATCCCTACTAAAGCCCGAAGGAATCAGGGCCTTGGCCAAAGACAAAAAAATCAAATACTATAGTTCTCTTGATAATACTATCGCGGTGTTGAGAGAGGCGGGAGAAAGCCAGCCCAAGCTAAAAGGTGATATTGAACTGTTAATCAGGGTTCTGGGGATGCCCGCTGATGAGGCGGCAGGCCTATTGATTGGGCTTGACGCGAGATACCAGAGATTGATCACCAATTCCCAAACCAAAGAATGGACTACCGCGTTTAGGCAGGAGGTGGTGCGCAGAAGCCTGACGGGCTCTTCGCGGGAGACGGATAGCGGGTCTTCTTCGCCGATTGATGGCGGGCAAGAGGAGATATATTATGACGCACGGCTTGAGGCGGGGCAGGCCCTTAGGCTGATTGCCATCACCCTGGAACGGCTTGGCGGACAACTTGTTGTTGAAAATCGCGTAACCTTAAAGGGCAAGGTTACAGGGGCCAGGGTGTTGGTTGAGCTTAATGAGGGCAAGTTGCCCAAAGATAAGGCGCGCCGGCAGCAGGATAAGCCAACTGTACTGCACGTTGACGACCAGGTTAGTAAAAAGGGAGGATTCGTGGAGCTGCTTCAGCGGAAACTCCTAAAAGAGGGATTTCGTATTTTCCGTGCCGCATCTGTTTCAAAGGCTGGGAAAATCATCAGTGATAAGGGTAAACGGATTGATATAGTATTCCTTGATATAGAGTTTTTTGAACAAGGAAGGCAATCTCTTAGCGCTCTCAAGGAAGATCTTATATCGAACATAAAAGACCTCAATGATGCGTGGAGGCATGGCGGCCGGACGCATGAGCCCGCCATCATTGTGGTATCTGGATCTGCTAGGGAGGTTATTCCGGATATTGACGCATTTAATGCTGAGCTGAAATCAGGGTATGAATTTGATATAGCCGGCATTGTTAGCCGCTTCAATAAAAAGCAAACAGATCCGGACAGGAGCAGCCAGATTGAAGCCATCGTTTCACTGGTTAAGCAGCTATCGGGTGCAGGCAGAGGGTCCTCCAGCCCTCTTGAGCCCGAAGGTAGTTATCTCATTAGCCGCAGGCAGTTCTTCTGGTGGTTAGCCGGAGGGGCCGTGGCCGCGGCGGTTGGGCTGATCTACTTGCGGCATCCGTCTCATCGCGAGCCATCCAAAGCGGAGCAGGCGAAGCAGTGGGAAAGGATTCTTAACATAATCAATTCAGTTTTGATGGAATTTGAGGCTGAGGAAGGCATCTTCACGGACGGGCAGATCCAGCGGCTCAGGCAGCTTGCCGGGGACAAAGAGCTGAAAGAACTGCTAAGTTACCTTGATCTTGAGCGAAACCAGCGCCTATTGGATAATTTAGGCGTATATTTACAATCGCAGATCAATCGGTATGATGAAGAGCGTAAACAATTACCTGAGGATGGGGATAAATTCTGGACAATGGAGATGGCCGTGCTTCTGAATCTTATCATCCATGATATTACTTTACTCATCCAGCGGCTGAAAGGGCCACCGCCATTGAAGGCGCAGGGACGCCGAGGGTTCTTGGTTAGCCTTACCGCGCCAGCTGCCGCGACGATTAGGGCGAGCTCGCCGATAGGAAATAAACGCCTCAACCACAACGAAGGCGGATTCGTGCGCCTGAGCGCTCCCGTGCTTCCGGAGCCGAACCTTCTTCAGGCAGAGGGCCTTGTTAATGAGGATGAGCGCAAGTATGTTGAGAAGGTCAGCCAACAGATGATGGAGCAGTATGCCACATTGCTTAGCTTTTCTGAGATTGACTACCCGCAACCTATCCGAGGCATGATCGCGCAGGCCCACAGCG
>SCPY01000091.1 GCA_004299495.1 bacterium
AAACAGATATTATAGCGGATATGCTTACGAGGATACGAAACGCCGTGATGGCCAAGAAGGATTCGGTGGTGGTTCCCTCGTTTAAGCTGGCAGGAAGCATGCTGGAGATTCTTAAAAACGAAGGTTCAATAGAGAATTTTAAGGAGCAGGCCTCCGCGGGCCCTCGTAAGACCATAAAGGTTTATTTAAAGTATGCGAGCGGCAAAAAACCGATTTTGAGCGGGGTAAAGAGGGTGTCGCGCTCGGGTTTAAGAGTTTATTCAAAATGCAAGAATATGCCTACGGTATTGAGGGGCTTTGGTTACGCGATAGTCTCTACATCGCAGGGGCTGATGACAGACGCCGCGGCGCGAGAAAAGAAATTAGGCGGAGAGATCATTTGCTACGTCTGGTAAGCGAGGATAAATGTCACGAATAGGAAAAAAACCTATAGCGATTCCTTCCGGAGTCAAGGTTTCGGTAACTAACGGCAAGGTGGCGGTAGAAGGCAAGAACGGCTCGCTCAGTTATGTTTTATCCGCCAGGATAGCCTGCGATGTAAAGGACGGCCAGGTGGTGGTGCGGTCTCCCTTAAAGAGCAAGTTAGATAAATCCCTGCACGGCCTGACCCGCAGCCTGGTTTTCAATATGATAAAGGGTGTTTCCGAGGGTTATGCCAAGGAAATGGAGATTCAGGGCGTGGGATTCAGGGCAAGCAGCCAGGCAAGCGTCCTAACCCTAATCATGGGGTTTTCGCATCCGGTCAGTTTCCCTATACCCGCGGATGTGAAGATTGAAACCCCAAAGCCGACTATCGTCATAGTGAAGGGCATAGATAAGCAGAGGGTCGGAGAGGTGGCGGCGCAGATACGCAGGATTTATCCTCCGGAGCCTTATAAAGGAAAAGGCATACGGTACGCGGGGGAAATTGTCCGCAGAAAAGTAGGCAAGGCCGCGACGAAATAAGCAGGGAGGGTAATCAAAGAGCATGGAAGCCGTAAAAGAGACAAAAAGAATAGCCCGTCACAAGAGAATCAGAAGCAAGGTAATCGGAACAAAGGCGCGCCCGCGGCTTTGTATTCATCGCAGCCTCAATAATATGCAGCTTCAGTTAATTGACGACACAACGGCTGAGACTATCCTCTCGTTATCGACTACGGCAAAGAGCGTAAAAGAGAAGTCAGGTCACGGAGGCAATATCAAGGCGGCCTCTTTTCTGGGTGAGGTATTCGCGAGGTTAGCGAAAGAGAAAAATATCAAGGAAGTTGTTTTTGACCGGGGCGGATATGCATACCATGGCAGGGTAAAGGCGCTCTGCGCTTCCTTGCGCGAGGGAGGATTGGATTTCTGATGGATCATAATAAAAGAAGGGAAGCGCCCGAGTTTATAGAAAAGGTTATCAGCATCAACCGCGTTACCAAGGTAACTAAGGGAGGGAAAAAAATGGCATTTAGCGCCCTTATCGTCATCGGAGACGCCAAGGGCAGGGTAGGCTATGCCATGGGAAAGGCCGGTGAGGTTGCCGACGCGATCAGAAAAGGCTTGTATCATGCCAAGAAAAGTTTAATAAAAGTTGAATTGAGCGCCACCACCATTCCGCATGAGGTAATCGGACGCTATGGCGCGGCCTCCGTGTTGCTTAAGCCGGCCGCGGAAGGAACAGGGGTTATTGCCGCGGGTTCGGTCAGGGCGGTGTGCGAAGCCGCGGGAATAAAGGATATCCTGACTAAATGTTTAAGGTCAAATAATCCCATTAACGTAGTGAAGGCAACGATTGAAGGGCTTACGCAATTGAAAGGAAGGCCTTAGGAAATGCCGTTTGCAAGCTTAGTCTCGGTAAAAGGTAAGCACAGAAGAAAGAAGCTGCTGGGCAGGGGCCCGGGCTCAGGCCATGGAAAAACATCTACCAAGGGCCATAAAGGGCAAAAGGCGCGGGCGGGAAGAGACTTCTACCCCGGCTTTGAAGGCGGACAGTCTCCCTTAATCCGCAGGGTCCCCAAGAGGGGATTTTCCCATAGGCCCAAGAGGCGTTATCAATTGGTTAACCTGAAACAGCTGAATAATTTCCCCAAGGGCGCGCTTATTGAGCCGAAGCTGTTAGCGGAAAGCAGGCTCATTGAAAACAGCAATGGCTTTGTAAAAATCCTCGGGAAAGGCGACCTGAAATCAGCGCTTACCATTAAGGCCCATAAGTTTTCCGCGGGAGCGGTTGAAAAAATACAAAAATCCGGCGGCAAGGCGGAAGTGATAGCCGACAGTAAAAACCTCCATTCTTAAATTCTATGTTATCGGCGTTCCAGAATATTTTTAAAATACAGGACTTAAGGCGCAAGGTCCTGGTTACTCTCGGCCTGATCGCGGTATACCGGATAGGAAGCTTTATTCCCACCCCCGGAATAGACTCGCACGCCCTGGCTCAATTTTTTGAAAATATCTCCAAAAGCCAGGGAGGCGCGATATTAGGGATAATGAATATGTTCTCCGGAGGCTCTTTGGAGAAGCTGACCATCTTTGCCTTAGGGATAATGCCTTATATCTCAAGCTCCATCATCATCCAGCTGCTTACCGCGGTGATACCGGCGTTAGAGAAATTATCCAAAGAGGGAAAGGCCGGGCATCAGAGGATAAATCAGTACACCCGATACGCCACGGTAGGCCTTTCATTAGTGCAGTCATATTTCATTGCTCTATGGCTTGAGCATCCGGGGAGGCTTCTTGAGGGATTAAGCATAGTAATTAATCCCGGATGGGGATTCCGGATGCTCACGGTTTTAACCTTAAGCACAGGAACAATATTTATTATGTGGTTAGGAGAGCAGATCCAGGAAAGAGGGATAGGTAACGGCATATCCTTAATCATTACCGCGGGAATTATTTCGCGTATCCCTACGGCTGTGCAGCAGTTAATTGTCTATGCCTCTCCAAAGACCCGCCAGATTCATCCCTTTTCCCTGGTAATTATGGCGGCGTTATTGGTGGCGGTAGTTTTATTGGTCACCCTGATTACCCAGGCCCAGCGTAAAATTCCTGTGCAATACGCAAGGCGGGTTGTGGGAAGAAAGATATTCGGCGGGCAGTCTACCTATATTCCTCTAAAGGTGGATACCGCGGGAGTGATCGCGATTATCTTCGCCCAATCTATCATTATGTTTCCCGCTACTATCGCCGCCTTTATCCCTAATCCCGCCTTTCAGAGATTTGCAAACCTCCTTTTGCGCGGCAATATCGTTTATACGATTATCTACGCGTTGCTTATCATATTCTTCTGTTATTTTTATACCGCTATCGTCTTTAATCCTCAGGACATTTCAGATAATATGAAAAAATACGGAGGTTTTATTCCTGGGATCCGCCCGGGAAATCCCACCACGGAATTTCTTGACTTTGTAATGACGCGGATTACTTTGGCAGGAGCGCTTTTTATCGCCTTCATCGCGATTTTTCCCGATTTTATCATGGCGTCGCTGAAAGTGCCTTATCTAATCGCCTCGTTTTTCGGCGGCACGGGGATATTGATTACTGTTGGGGTGATGCTGGATACCATTAAACAGATTGAGTCGCAGTTATTGATGCGCCATTACGAGGGTTTTATAAAAAGCGGCCGGATCCAGGGAAGGCGCTGATGGAAAAAACGCAAATGGCAATGCTGAAATTAGTCCTTCTGGGGCCTCCGGGTGCGGGCAAAGGGACCCAGGCGAAAAGCTTAAGCGAAGAATTAGGATTGGCGCATATCTCAACCGGAGATATCCTGCGCCAGGCCATACAGCTTGACAGCGCGCTGGGCAAAGAGGCTAAACACTATGTGGATAAAGGAGAGTTGGTGCCTGATGGATTGGTTACCAAGATGGTAATCGAACGCCTCAAGCGTCCTGATGCCAAGAGAGGGTTTATACTTGACGGTTTTCCGCGCAATATTAAGCAAGCGGAGGATTTAGACAGTTTTTTCGCGCAAGAAGGTTATTCCGACTATAAAGTGATATATCTGGATGCTACGGAGAAAACTATCATTCAGCGCCTCGGCGGGAGAATGATTTGTAAAAAGTGCCAGGCGGTTTTTCATATGACGAATATGCCGCCGAAAGAGGGCTCGCGCTGTGACTTTTGTAAGTCTGAGCTCTATCAGCGACAGGATGACCGGGAGGAAACCGTAAAGTACCGGCTTTCCGTGTACGCGCAAGCGACAAAACCGGTGGTGGAGTATTATGCCAGGCAGGGCAGGATTATGGAGTTTGACGCGGACAGGGAATCGTCCGTTGTATTGAAGGAAATGCTTCAGGGTTTATGATTTTTATCAAGTCAGCGGCCGAATTAGAGGCGATGCGCTTAAGCGGGGCGCTGCTGGCCAGGATTGCTGATAAGATACGCGGTAAGATTGCGGTAGGCATTTCAACTGAAGAGATTGATAAAATTGCCGAAGGCCTGATTCTCCAGGCCGGGGCGGTACCGGCGTTTAAGGGTTATGGAGGATTTCCCGCGAATATCTGCGCCTCCATAAATGAAGAGGTGGTGCACGGCATACCTTCCAGAGACAGGCTCCTTAAAGACGGGGATTTGCTTAAGATAGATGTCGGCATAAGTTTAAACGGTTATTTCTCAGATTGCGCGTTTACGATTGCCTTGGGAAGAGTAGACGCGGGACGCCGAAGATTGCTGGAAACCACCAAAAGAGCGTTAGAGGCAGGCATTGCCGCGGCAGTTGTGAATAATCATCTTACGGATATCTCTTGGGCAATCCAGAGCTATGTTGAGGCGCAGGGATTTTCGGTGGTGAGGGATTTCGTGGGCCACGGTATAGGCCGCAGTATGCATGAGGCGCCTGAGGTCCCCAACTTCGGAGAACCCCGCCAGGGCCCGCTGCTTAAGGAAGGCATGGTTCTGGCGATTGAGCCGATGGTAAACAGAGGGACCTGGGAAGTGCGTATCCAGGAAAACGGCTGGACTGCCGTTACCAGGGATAAGCAGGAATCCGCGCATTTTGAGCACACTGTGGCAATTACGTCCGGCGGGCCGGAGATATTAACTAAGTAAGCTATGCCGAAAGAAGACGTTATAGAGATTGAGGGAGTGGTGAAAGAGGCGCTGCCAAACGCGACATTCAGGGTGGAATTAGACAACGGCCATGTGGTGTTGGCGCATGTCTCAGGCAAGATGCGTATGCATTTTATCCGAATACTCCCCGGGGACAGGGTGAAAATGGAGCTATCTCCTTATGACTTGACCCGCGGCAGGATAACCTTCAGGGTGAAATAATGAAAGTGAAATCTTCGGTTAAAAGGATTTGTGACCGCTGTAAAATAATCCGCAGGAAATCCGTGGTCAGGGTCATTTGCACAAATCCAAAACACAAACAAAGGCAGGGGTAACCAAACAATGGCGAGAATTTCAGGAGTAGACTTACCCAAGAGTAAGCGTATAGAAATATCCCTTACCTATTTATATGGGGTGGGAAGGTATTTATCAAATAAGATTTTAAAGGATACGGGTATTGATCCGGACAAAAGGACCAAAGACCTGACCGATGAGGAAGTTTCCAGGATAACGCAATACTTGCAGGGTTCCGGTTACAGGGTAGAAGGAGAGCTGCGCCACGAGATTTCAGCCAACATCAGGCGTTTGATGGAGATTGGCGCCTGGCGCGGCATGCGCCACAAGAAGGGCCTTCCGGTGAGGGGCCAGCGCACGCGCACCAACGCCCGTACGCGCAAGGGCCCGCGCAAAGGCGGCCTCATCGTAGTCAAGAAAAAAGAGGAAAGTAAACCGGCGGCAAAGCCAAAGGCTTAGCGAAGCGAGGGTAAATGGCAACAAAAGATAAAGCAAAGAAGAAGAAGTTGGCAAAAGGCGTTACGCAGGCAAACGCGTATATCCTGGCGAGTTTTAATAATACCATGGTAAGCATTACTGATAAGCAGGGCAATGTTTTAGTTTGGTCGACGCCGGGTATCGTGGGTTTTTCGGGCTCTAAGAAATCTACTCCGTTTGCGGCACAGGTTGCCGCGGCAGACGCGGCGCGCAAGGCAAAGGATATCGGAATAAAAGACGTTGAGGTCTACGTGAAAGGCCCCGGTTCAGGGCGCGAGTCGGCCATCAGGGCGCTTCAGGCGGCCGGGTTAAATATCACGCTTATCAAGGACACCACGCCGATTCCCCATAACGGCTGCAGGCCAAAAAAGAAAAGAAGGGTATAAATAACTATGGCAAGATATAAAGGGGCAGACTGCAGGTTATGTCGCAGGGAAGGTCTCAAGCTATTTTTAAAGGGCACGCGCTGCTATACCGAGAAATGCGCGGCCGCCAGAAGGGCGTACGCCCCCGGCCAGCACGGCCAGGGAGGCAAGAGGATGAAGAAGCTTTCTAATTACGGGATGCAGCTGCGGGAAAAGCAGAAGGTCAAGAGAATATACGGGGTAATGGAAAAGCAGTTCAGGCGTTACTTTGAGACTGCCTCAAAGACAAAGGGCGTAACCGGAAAAATACTTTTACAGCTTCTGGAAAGGCGTTTGGATAATGTTATTTTCCAGGGCGGATTCACCCTCTCGCGAGACGCGGCGCGCCAGATGGTAAGCCACGGCTGGGCCTACGTGAATCAGCGCAAGGTGAACATTCCCTCGTATCTGGTAAGGCCGCAAGACGTAATAGAATTACG
>SCPY01000092.1 GCA_004299495.1 bacterium
TGTATCCGCGGCCAGGCAGTCAATTTCTCAATTTTCTTCCCAAGCCAGGGAAAAGGGCCTGGAAATAAAAGAAATCTTTTCTCTCCCGGCAATAGAGTGTTCCCTGGACAAGGAAAAAATAATCCAGGTATTTTCACATCTTATTTATAACGCCGTAAAATTCACCGATAGCGGCTGTATTGAAGTGGCTATCCGGGATAAAGACGGCACAGTTGAATGCAGCGTTTCTGACACGGGAATAGGCATTCCCCAGGAGGATATTCTCAGGGTCTTTGAGAGATTCACGCAATTCCGCAGGGCCTACGGACCGGGCGAAAAGGGTGTCGGGCTGGGGCTTGCCATCATCAAAGAAATCATAGAGCTGCATCGGGGTAAAATATGGGTTGAGTCGCAGCCCGGCAAGGGAACTAAATTTAGTTTCAGCCTGCCTAAAGGATGATAATCGGCTATAGCCGCCGCGAATATTTATCCGGAGGAAAATATGGACAATAAGAAGATCTTGCTGGTTGACGATGAGCCTAATTTTGTTGAGTTGATAAGGCACCGGCTTCAGGTAAACGGTTATGAGGTTGTTTCCGCTTCTGACGGCAAAGAAGCCCTGGATATCCTTAAGAGAGAAAAGTTTGACGCGGTCCTCTTAGATATTCTGATGCCGCAGATAGACGGCCTCACCACGCTTAAGCTGCTGCGTAAGTACGATAAGCGCCTTCCCGTGTTTATGCTTACCGCGCATTCCGACAGGGAGCAGTTCAGGCAGGCAAACCGGCTGGGCGCTTCAGGATTTATTGTGAAGACATCTGACCTGCAGAAGGAAATAGCGAATATCTCAAGCTTTCTAAGGATTTCGGATAAATATAAACCGCAGAAATGAGTTTATCCGCCTGTCGTCAGGCGGGCAGGAGGAGTATATTTATGAACAGGAAGAGATTATTGATAGTGGAGGACGAAAAAGACATGATGGAGATGCTGACCTTTCGCCTTGAGGCCGCGGGATTTGAGGTTATTCAGGCATACGACGGCCGGGAGGGATTGGATAAGGCGTATTCGCAAAATCCGGATTTAATACTCCTGGATTTGATGCTTCCCGGGGTAGACGGCTATAAGGTTTGCCGCGAGCTTAAATCCGATGTAAAATATAAAAGAATCCCTATTGCCATATTAACCGCGCGGGCTACCGAGAAAGAGAAGAGGCTGGGATTGGAGTGCGGCGCCGAGGCATATATCACCAAGCCCTTTGACCCGGAAGCGCTTATGAATAAAATAAAAGAAATGCTAAAAGAGCAGAATTTGAATTGAGAATAGGGTATGTTATAATTAAATGGTATTGTAGCCTAAGGTGAGGCAATGACAAAGAAGCGGTTATTGATAGTTGATGATGAGCAGGACCTGGCGGAGATGATAAAATTCCGCCTTGAGGCAAACGGATACGAAACCTTGCTTGCCCACGACGGACAGGCCGCCCTGGATACGGCGCGCAAAGAAAAACCGGATTTGATTATCCTGGACCTTATGCTTCCCAAGATGGACGGCTATAAGGTTTGCGGACTGCTGAAGAACGACTCGCGCTATAGCCGTATACCCATTATTATATTTACGGCAAAGGGCCAGGAAGATGATATGAAGCTTGGCCGGGAAGCGGGCGCCAACGCGTATTTAACCAAGCCCTTTGACCCGGCGGCGTTATTGGGAAAGATAAAAGAATTGACCAAAGAATAGAATAAGCGCATGGCGATAAAACAAAAAAAGGCATTGGCGGAGACATTGGTTGAAATCGGCCTCTTGACCCCCGAACAAAGCAAGGAAGCCCAGGAAGAAGAGAGAAGGGCAGGGCTTCCCTTTAGAAAGATTATCGTCCAAAAAGAATTCATCAGCGATGAAGACTTAATTTCTTTTATCGCCAGCAATATGAATCTGCCGCGGATTGAGCTGGGCAATTATATCATTGACCCTAAAATAATCGGCATGGTCCCCGAAGAATTGGCGCGTAAGCACCAGGTTATGCCGGTGCTTAAAATCGGCAATTCCCTTACCCTGGCGATGTATGACCCGTTAAACCTTTTCGCGATTGACGAGCTGCGCAACAAGACCGGATTTGATATCGATCCGGCAGTGGCCACGGAGGGAGAAATCAAGAAGGCGTTGGACGAATATTACGGAGCCAAAGGAAGCATTGAAGATATTATCAAGAATATTGACAGGGAAAGGCTGGGGCTTAAGGAAGGCCAGGAGTTAGAGCTTAAAAAACTACAGGAGATTTCAGGAGAGCCGCCGGTAGTAAGATTGGTGAATTTAATGATTATGCGGGCAGTTAAAGACGCGGCATCCGATATCCACCTTGAGCCCGAAGAAGAGGCCTTGGGGGTGAGGTACCGCGTTGACGGGCTCATGCACGATGCTCCAGGTATCCCCAAGTATCTGCAATCGGCGATTACCTCGCGGATAAAGATTCTGGCTAACCTTAATATCGCCGAGCGAAGGTCCGCTCAAGACGGAAGGTTTCAGATGAAGATGGAAAGCCGCCAAATAGATATCCGCGTTTCGGTAATGCCTACGATATACGGCGAGAATGTGGTGATGCGCCTCCTGGATAGGAGCAGCGCCATATTAAGTTTGTCAAGGCTCGGCTTTTCCAAAGAGGTTTCGGAAGGATATCAGAAGCTTATCAGGCGCCCCTACGGCATTATTCTGGTCACCGGGCCTACCGGTTCGGGGAAGACTACCACGCTTTACGCCTCTCTGAATGTTATCAATTCCGGTGAAAAAAATATCGTTACTATTGAAGACCCCGTAGAATATCATCTTGCCGGGATAAGGCAGATTCAGGTTGACCCAAAGGCAGGCATCAGCTTTGCCAACGGCCTAAGGGCAATTCTTCGCCAGGACCCGGATATCATAATGGTAGGCGAGATCCGGGATAAGGAGACCGCGGAGATCGCGATTCAGGCGGCCTTAACCGGGCACCTGGTTTTTGCCACTTTACATACCAATGATGCCTGCGGCGCGGTAACCAGATTGGTGGATATGGGGGTTGAGCCGTTTTTGGTTTCGTCTTCGCTCATCGGAGTCCTGGCTCAAAGATTAGTGAGGGCAATCTGCGCGGATTGCAAAGAAGAATATGCCCCTTCCCCGGAGGCCCTGAAAGATATCGGCTCAAGCGGCACGCAGCAATCTGAAGTAAAATTTTACCGCGGCAAGGGCTGTCCCAAGTGCCTGGCTACAGGATACAGGGGGAGAATCGGCATGTTTGAGCTGATGCTTGCCAATGAAG
>SCPY01000093.1 GCA_004299495.1 bacterium
CCCAGCGGCAGTAATTCAATATCCTTGCTGTTTATGTGGTAAGCCCGCGAGATGCAATCCCGGTGGAAGGCCGTGGAAGAAGTCAGGCAGTCGCTTTTCATGGCCGCCGCTTTTTCCATCCAGCAGGTAAATCTATCCGCGACGCTTAGATTTTTGTTATTTTTATTTATCATAAGTGATTCAAAATATGGGGTGTGCAGCCTGGTTACCGCCGGCTTGCGCGCTCTTTTTCTCAAATACCAGAAACCGGGCCCCTCCCAGTTAGGGAATTCCACTATGTCAAGGCGGTGTTTCTTATCTAATTCGGAGATTTTTCCGGAAACAAACCTGCTCCAGGCCAAACCGGGGAAATATGCCTCAAGGGCGGGGATATATTTACTCCCAAACCTGTAAACATTGACTCCTTCAAGTAATTCCTCTTTTTCATCTTCGCCTGTCTTGGTAATAACGAATACTTTATGGCCAAGCTCGGTTAATCCTTTGGCTAAATTATAAGTGTAGGTGCCGATGCCGCCGGAGTCTTCCGGAGGGTAGCTTGTGGAAATAACGCAGATATTCATAGGTTTATTCCGGTTTTAACAAATTAAATTGCCGCGTAATCAAATACTTGGCAATCCCCATCTTGTCATAGATATTACATAAGGCAAGAAAATGTTCTGTCTTTTTTCCTTTTAAATAGTTAAGAATAAGCCCCAGAATGTCCTTAATGAGCTCCTTAAAAAGCCATGGCAGCAATTCTATGCCTGTTTTATTATCTTGCGCCAGCGAGTATTTGACAAAACCCCAGCGGTGGGCCTGCCTTGAGAAATATTTTCCGGTCAGGCGTTCGGAGGGAATCCAGTGAAATACTTCGGCTCCCGGGCAGTAAAATTTTACGGCCCCGCGCCTTGTGATTATCCTGGAATACATGGTATCTTCGCACGGTTCAATTCCGGAGGGAAATCCTCCGAATTTCTTAAAAATTTCCGATTTAAAGCTGATATTAGCCGCCACCAGGTCTTTGTCATCAATCCTTCTGGTAGCAATTCCGTAATCAACTTTAGCCAGCCGCTTTTCTAAAAACCATTCGGGGATCCATTCCGGCCTTTGGGCGGGCAATACGAGAGAAATCTTTCCCAGCACCGCGTCTGCATTGTAATTCTTAAATGTCAGGGCAATCTCATTGAGCCAGTTTTTGACCGCCGTGCAGTCGTCATCAATGAAGCTGATGATTTCTCCTTCCGCGCTCTCAATGCCTTTATTGCGGGCGCAAGAGGCGCCTTTATCGCTTTCAAATATGTATTTAAGCCGCCCGTTCATTTGGATTCCCATATCTTTAACCAATTCCTTAGTCCCGTCCGTAGAATTGTTATCCACCACTATAATTTCATAATCAAGCCCCAGCTCTTCGGAAATAACCTGGTTCTTAAGGCTGAGTATGGTATTTTTCAGGCTATCGCTCCTATCGCGCGTGGGAATAATTACCGATATCATCATATGTTATCTTCGCCCGCGTTAATTCAGGCTGTCTGAATATAGTTTTTCGTAAGAAGAAACCATGCTCTTGATGGAGAAATTTTCCTCGGTAAGCCTTCTGGCGTTGGCGCTTAACTCCTTTAATAAGCGCGGGTCATCCGCCAAAAGTTTGATTTTTTCGGCAAAACCTGCCGCCTCAACCGGCGGGTAGACAATAAAACCGTTTGTTCCGTCGTATACAAGTTCCGGGGTCCCTACCGATTTTGTCGCGATTACCGGCACCGCTGAAGAGGTGGCCTCCAGAATTACATTTGAAAATCCTTCGCTTAGGGAAGTTGAGACGAAAATATCAAAAAGGGACAGCAGCCTGGGAATATCATTCCTTTCTCCTAAAAACACGGCCTGTCCTTTCATCCCGTTATCGGTTACGTATTTCTCAAGCATTAATTTATCGGGCCCGTCTCCGGCGAAAATAGCCTTGATATTATTATCCGGATTTTTTATATTCAGCGCCTTTAGCGCCTCTAATAGTATAATCTGATTTTTTTGGCGCTTCAGGCTTCCCACGCTTCCGATTACAAGGCTTTTTGTATCTATATGAAAATTAAACTTTTTTATCAGCTCTTCCTTTAACCCGGACACATCGTAGCCGCCCGTAAAAATTCCCGTATCCACTCCGTTATGGATGACTTTAATCTTTCGCGCGGGAATACCCAATTCCTCGGCTACTTTTCTTTTAAGCGATTCCGAAACCGATAGCAGGGTATTGCTTAATAGCGCGGTGATTTTCTGCAGGAATATTTGGCGCCTTCTGGTAAAGACGGCTCCGTGCTCCCCGTTGATTACGACAGGGACTCCCGCCAGCCGGGCTCCGGTAACGGCGTATAATGAACACTGTCCCCAGCCATGGGCATGGACTATGCCGGGTTTTTCACGGCGCAAGAGGCCGGCGACT
>SCPY01000094.1 GCA_004299495.1 bacterium
ACCGCTGGGAAAAGGCCGGCAAGGTTGACCGGGCAAAGCGCGACTGGTGGGGATGGCGGTCATACGCTAAAGAAGACTTGAGACAACTCAAAAGTTTTAAGGAAACAATAATTAATTATGAGGAGGACGAAAATGGTAAACAAATATAAGATTATACCTGTATTCTGGCTAATTTTCATTGCGCCCTTTACGGCCTTGGCGGCTGATGAAGCAGGCGTAAAGGCCCAGGCTGCTGCCGGCGAGGTTAACGACAAATCTCTGATTGAAACAGCCCAGCAGCTGCCGGCGGCCGCTCAGGCAGTAAACGCCCCCGCGTTAGAAGCAATCACCTACACCCTGGGCCCGGAGGATATGGTTGAGATTTTTGTCCAGCGCCATCCGGAATTTAGCGGCACCTTTCCCATAAACACCGATGGAAAGATACAGTATAAATTCGCCGGGGATATTGACGCTAACGGACTGACCAAAAAAGAGCTGGAGGAAAAGATAAAGAAAATTATTTCTAACTATGTGATAAACCCGGAAGTGAATGTTACCCTGCTGGAGTATAAGAGCAAGGTCATCTACGTCCTGGGCGAAGTAACCACTCCGGGAAAATACTATATGAAGTCAGACAGGATAACGGTAAGGGAGGCGGTAGTAAGCGCCGGATTGCCGTCCGTAACCGCGGCAATGCGCCGCTGCCGCTTGATTACCCCGGCAAAAAACGGCAAGGTCAAAACCAGGAGCGTGGACTTATATACTGTCCTTTACGGAGGAGACTTGAGGCGCAATCTGGAAATGCAGCCGGGAGACGTCCTTTATGTTCCGGCAACCATAATGGCAAAGGTGGTCAGGGTCATCAGCCCGGTAACCGCGACTGTCGGCGTTTCATCGGCAGGCCCGGAAAGCGCGTCAACCGGAAGAGAAGCGGTCACAGCCCTTGCAAGATAAACCAGGAGGAATTGAAATGGAAAACGTGATTTTAAAATACCACCGCCCCGCGGACTACCTTAAGGTATTCTTCAGGAGGAAATGGCTGTTCATTACGCCGGTCTACGCTGGCCTCTTTTTAAGCATCCTCGCCTGCATGTTTCTGCCCCGCGCCTACGAATCCTATACCGCGATATTGGTTGAGGAGGAAAAAATAATTAATCCCCTGATACAGGGCCTGGCGGTTTCAACCAGCATCGTCCAGAGGATGCAGACCATAAAAGAACAGCTCCTTAGCTGGAAGGCACTAAACGAATTATCTAAAAAGCTGGATTTAACCAAGAAAGTAACTACAGAGTATGAGTTTGAGAGTTTAATCAGGGATTTAAGGCGAAATATCGGAGTCCAGCTCTCCGGCTCAAACCTGATCAGGATTTCCTATACCGGGCCGCAGCCCCAGGAGGCCTTTGCCATCACCAAGGCCCTCTCGGATAAGCTGATTGAAGAAAATACGCGCTCGCAAACTAAAGAAACCGACCTGGCGGTTGAATTTATCAAAGAACAGCTTGATGTTTATAAAAGAAAAATCAAAGAGTCGGAAGTCGCCGAGATGGAAGACCAGCTTAAAAACCTGCTTATTGATTCCACCGAGCAGCATCCTCTGGTGAAAGAATTAAAAGACAAGATTGCCCTGGCAAAAAAAGAGCAGGAATCAGGCAACTACAAGATAGCCGTTCCCGCTGAAGGCGCGGCAAACAGCCCCGCCCGCGAGGCATTGAAGCAGGAATTGGATAAAATGATTACCCAGGAAACCCAGCCGCTTTTAAGCAAGGGCGCCTATGCCGCGGGAGCGGGAGCGGGCGACTCCGGCAATAACATTTATAAGCTTCTTTTGATGGATAAGGTGGACACTACGATGGCGCGCGATATGGATGTCAACGCCAATATCTACAATATGCTATTAGAGAAGCTGGAAACCGCCAAAATCACACAGCGGCTTGAGGCATCAAAAAGCGGCACCCGTTATAACGTCATTGACCCTCCGCGCCTGCCCCAGAAGCCGATCAAACCGAACACACTAAAGGTAATACTCGCGGGTTTGATTATGGGCAGCCTTGCCGGAACCGGACTGGTATACGGCAAAGAATTCCTGGACCGCTCATACATAGATTTAGAGGACGCCAAGGCGCATCTGGATTTGCCGGTCTTAGGAGGCATATCGCGCATCCGGTCCCAGGAAGATATAAAAAAGGAAAGGGCAAGAAAAACCTCACTGATATTCGGCGCCCTCTCTTCATCAGCCGCGGTAATAGCTATAGCGCTGTTAATCTACTTCTTAAAGGGGAAATAGAGATGTATGAGAAATTCTACGGGCTTACGGAAAAACCATTCAACACCACCCCGGATTCAAAGTTTTTCTTCCCCAGCGCCAAGCACACCGAGGCGCTAAGCAGCCTTCTATACGCGATTACCGAAAGGCGGGGTTTTGTGGTCATAACCGGAGAAATCGGGGCAGGCAAAACCACCGTAACCCGGACACTGCTGAACAAGCTGGATATCGCCACCAAAGTAGCCCTGATTACCAATACCCATCTAACCCCCAAGGAACTCATTGTCCAGATACTGGAAGAACTTGAGATTGAGTATAAGCCCGGAGGCAAGCAAAAATTGCTTTCACAGCTTAACGCCTACCTTGTCCGCCAGCTCGCCAATGATGTAAATGTGGTCATCATTATAGACGAAGCCCAGAACCTTGCGCCCAAAGTCCTGGAAGAAGTCAGGATGCTTTCAAACCTGGAAACCGAAAAGGAAAAATTGGTGCAGATAATCCTGGTGGGCCAGCCCCAGCTGAAAGAGAAACTCAATAACCCGAAATTAGAGCAATTCAAGCAAAGAATAGCGCTCTACTACCATCTCGCTCCCTTAAGCCGCCAGGAAACCGATGAGTATGTCCGGCACAGGATTAAACTGGCAGGCGCGGGGCAAAATGAAGTTTTTACTTCTGACGCCATTGATATGCTCTACTCACATTCAAGGGGAGTGCCCCGGATAATCAATTTACTTTGCGACAGCGCCCTTTTATCCGGCTATATATATGATTCCAAACAAATAACCGAAAAAATAATTTATGAGGCCATCAAGGAAAGGGAAATAACCCATACCGCGGAAAGCGCCGTAAGCGAGGAAAAGCTTTTACAGGCAATATACTGCTGTTCTGATTGCAAGGAATATGCGTCTTGCGAGATTAAATGGATAAGGGGCACCAAAGGCGAAAAGCAGGCCTGCTGCGCGAAATGCCAATCGCACGCGCAATGCCTCAAGGGTGCTTCAAAAATAAACTGATAAGGAGATAAAAATGGGCAAATTAACCGACGCGTTAAAAAAAGCCGCTGAAGAGCGCCTGCAGAGAATAGAGAAATTGGACGTCCAGGCGGAAACTAAATATGAATTTATCGCTAAAAAAACCGTAGATTCCAAAATTGACCCCCGGATTGTCTCTTTCTACGATTCCAAATCTCCGGTTTCAGAACAGTACAGGATACTGCGCACCAATATCCAGGCAATAAACACCAAAACGCCCCTGAAGGCGATAGCCATTACCAGCGCGATTCACGGAGAAGGAAAGACCATTACCGCCATAAACCTGGCAATCTCAATGGCAAATGACTTAAACAAAAAAAGCATTCTCCTGGTGGACGCGGATTTACGCCGCTCCAGGGTCAGCAAGTACCTGGGCTTATCCTCCGGGGCGGGGTTGTCTGATTTGGTCTTAAATGGAACAAACATTAACGATACCTTGCTTAATATCGGGATAGATAACCTCACTATACTTCCTGCCGGAAAAACCCCCACCAACCCGGCAGAAATTCTGGGCTCGGATAAAATGGGAAGCCTTATTTCCGCTTTAAAGGCAAAATACGACTACATCATCCTTGACACTCCTCCAATTGTGCCGGTAACCGACGCTGGCCTGCTCGGAGCTAATGTGGACGGCGTGATTATGGTAATCCAGGCAAACAGGACCCAAAGAGGCGTTGTCCAGCACGCGAGAACATTGCTCGCGCAGGCGCATGCCAAAGTCCTGGGATATACCCTGACCGGCATACAATACCACATTCCGGAATACATCTATAGGTACCTTTAAAACGAAAGCGGCATCGCTTCTGCTATGTTTATTCAGCGCGCCGCCTGTTGCCTTTATTTTAAAATACCGCCGCTTAAGAAAGGAAACCTGATGAGTAAGACGCTTGATTATCTTAAGAAGCTCCAGGAAAAAAGGGTAAATGAACCCCCGGGCAAATACGCCCAGGCAGTCAATATCGCGCAAGGCCCTGCTTCCCGTAAAATACCCACAGCCGTTTTCTACTCCCTTATCGCCGTTAGTATGGGAATTAACGCTATGGCGATATTTTTTCTCGCGAACGCCTCTTCTAAGAATAAATCAAACACAGGCAGAATAGCTGAAATTGAACAGGCAATGGGCAAAGCCATAAAAAAGCTTGAAACCCATGGCGCCGATATGAAGAAGTCCGATGACGCCATCACAAGCATCAACAACAAATTAAAAGAAACTAACAAAAAAGTTACGCAGTTGGAAAAAGATATCGTTAAAACACAAGAAACAGCGCGGTTTGATATAGAAAATCTCAATAAGGCGAAAAACGCGATGCAAAACAAAATAAGCGTTTTGGCTGATAAAATAAACGAATCCAAAAACGCGAAACAGCAATAGGCGCACGAAAGGAGCAAAAATGAGGTATTTGATAACCGGAGGGGCGGGATTTATAGGTTCTAACATCGCGGGAAAATTACTGCAGGAAGGCAACTACGTGCGGGTCCTGGATAATTTCTTTTCAGGCAAAGAAGATAACCTCGCCTTTACCAAAGGCCTGGGCAAGGATAAATTTGAGCTTATCAGGGGAGATATCCGGGACAAATCCGCCTGCGAAAAAGCCTGCGATGGGATAGACTATGTCCTGCACCAGGCAGCATTGCGCAGTGTCCCCAAATCTATGAAAGAGCCGGAAAGCTACAATGATGTCAACATCAACGGCACGCTTTTTATGCTCCAGGCATCATCCAAAGCAAAGGTAAAGCGCTTTACTATGGCATCATCCAGCTCGGTCTACGGAGACACCGATAAGTTCCCGGAGAGGGAAGACGCCTATCCTCTGCTTATTTCTCCCTACGCCTTAAGCAAGTTAGCCGGCGAGTACTATTGCCGCATCTTTTCCGAACATTTCGGGCTGGAAACAGCCTGCCTGCGCTACTTCAATGTCTTCGGCCCCCGCCAGGCATTAGACGATGAATACGCGGTAGTTATTCCGAAGTTTATCCACTGCATCCTGCATGATGAACAGCCGCCGATTTTCGGAAACGGAAAACAATCGCGCGATTTTACCTATATTGATAATGTTGTGCAGGCAAATATCCTGGCGGCGACAACCCCGGGCGTTAAGCACGAAGTTTTTAATGTGGCTAACGGCCGCGATACAACCGTCCTTGAAATCGTGGATACGCTGAATAAATTCCTGGGCAAGAATATTCAACCTAAATTTCTGCCCATAAGGCAGGGTGACGTATTCCGCACATCGGCCGATATTTCAAAGATCAAGAAGATTTTAAACTTTCATCCGGAGGTTGACTTTAAGGAAGGCCTGCGCAGGACAATTGACTGGTTCAATAAATGAAAGTTTATCATATTTTAGACCATTATATACCGATTTACACCGGATATACCTTCAGGACAAGGTATATCCTTGATTTCCAAAAGAAAACAGGCATAGACGCGCGGGCTATTATATCCCCCAAGAATTCCCGGGGGCTAAAGAGCCGCGAGACCCTATACGGCATTGAGTGTTTCCGTTCACAGATCAACGGTAACGGGCTTGCGGGCAAATTACCCCTGCTCAAAGAAATGAATTTAATGAACCGGCTGAAAGGGGATATCCTGAAAATAGTCAAGTCCGAGCCGGGCACCATCCTCCACGCCCATTCTCCGGTTTTGTGCGGCCTGCCGGCATATCAGGCGGGCAGAAAACTGCGCGTCCCGGTTATATACGAGATCAGGGCATTCTGGGAGGACGCGGCGGTGGGAAGGGAAAAAACCAAAAGAGAAAGCCTGCGGTATTACCTGACCCGCAAATGCGAAACAGATTTACTAAAGAATGTGGACAGGGTAATAACGATATGCGAAGGGCTGAAAAGGGAAGTGGAGCTAAGGGGCGTTGACGCGGGAAAAATAGATGTCATTCCTAACGGCGTGGATATAACCCATTTTGTGCCTATGAACAAAAACCCGGAGCTGATCCGCAAGTTTGGCCTGGAGGATAGAATAAGCATCGGTTTTATCGGATCTTTCTATAAATTTGAAGGGTTATCCACTATTATTAAGGCTATGCCGGAGATTTTAGCCAAACACAAGAACGCGGTGCTGTTTCTGGTGGGGTCCGGAGAGCAGGAGCAATACCTTAAAGAACTGGCAGGACAAATGGGGCTTAACGGCAGCGTAATATTTACCGGGCAGGTTCCGCATAATGAGATACTGGATTATTATTCAATTATTGATATTTTAGTGTATCCCAGGGAGAAATCGCGGCTGACCGATATCGTTACCCCCTTAAAACCTTTAGAAGCAATGGCTATGGAAAAACCGGTGATAGGAAGCGACGTGGGGGGCATAAAAGAATTGGTCAAAGACGGAGAATCGGGCCTGCTGTTTAAGGCGGACGACATCCGGGATTTAGCGGAGAAGTGCCTGCGCCTTATGGACAACAGCGCCGCGTGCCGGGACCTGGGAATAAAAGCCAGGAAATACGTAGCCCGGGAAAGAGACTGGGGAAAAATCGTTTCCAAACATAGCGAAATTTACCAAAAAGCGCTTAAGGAAAAGGGAAGATGAAAATCGTCAACGTGGTGGGCGCCAGGCCAAATTTTATGAAAATCGCGCCCATTATAGAGGAGATGAGGAAATTTCCCGGCAGCATTTCTCCTATGCTGGTCCATACCGGACAGCATTATGACGATAATATGTCCAGGCAATTTTTTAAGGACCTGGAACTTCCCGAGCCCGATGTTTTTCTCGGAGTCGGCCCGGGCACGCACGCCCAGCAAACCGCGAAAATTATGGTGGAATTTGAAAAAATATTAGTCAGGGAAAAGCCGGATTTGACTTTAGTGGTGGGGGACGTGAATTCAACCCTTGCCTGCGCGCTGGTTTCCGTCAAGCTGAACATTCCGGTAGCGCACGTTGAAGCCGGCCTGCGCAGTTTTGACAGGGCTATGCCCGAAGAAATAAACCGGCTGATGACCGACGCGATTTCTGATTACCTCTTTATAACCGAGAAAGAGGCCGAGGTTAATCTCTTAAAAGAAGGAAAACCGAAAGACAAAATATTCTTCGTAGGCAATGTAATGATAGACACGCTTTTAAAAAATAAGGCCAAAGGGGATTCTTCAGGCATACTCTCGGAACTGCATCTTGCTTCAAAGAATTACGCCCTGCTCACGCTTCACCGGCCGGAGAATGTGGATAACGAAGATAAACTTAAGGGGCTTATTGATATTTTAAATGAAATAAAAAAACGCATCACTGTGGTATTCCCGGTTCATCCGCGCACGAAAAGCAAATTAGATAATCTCGGCGTATCCGCCAATAACGGGCTTAAACTGACCGGCCCTTTAGGATATCTTGATTTTATTAAGCTGATGAGCGAAGCAAAGTGCGTATTAACCGATTCCGGCGGAATTCAGGAGGAAACGACTATTTTGCGCGTTCCCTGTTTAACCCTGCGCAAGAATACAGAGCGCCCGGCCACCATCACCCAGGGGTCAAATATGCTCCTGGGTACCGATAGAGAAAAGATATTGAAAGAGGTAATGAACGTGCTTAAGGGCAAATCTACGAATAGCGGCATCCCCGAGCTCTGGGACGGGCAAGCCGCGGTAAGGATAGTGCGTATATTGATAGAGTTATCCGGGACTAACGCGTTCTCACAAGAAAGGTGCTGACAATGTTTAGGGAAATTCTTAAGTATAGGGACCTTATGTTTATGTTAACCTTAAGGGATATAAGGATAAGGTATAAGCAGGCGGCAATGGGGTATTTATGGGCTATTTTTATGCCCATAATAGCGGTATTATCAGGGATTATCATTAAAGCGGCTATTTCCATAGTTTCAGGCAAGGCGATAGACTTATCGGAGGTCTCATCTATCGCGGTTAAAGTCTTGCCCTGGACGTTCTTTATAAGCTCTATCAGGTTTTCGGTCAACAGCCTTGTCGGAAACAGGGAGTTGGTAACTAAGGTGTATTTTCCGCGAGAGGTATTCCCGTTCGCTTCCATACTTGCCTGCCTGTTTGACTTTGCTATCGCTGCCGCAAGCCTGTCGATTATCCTTATCTTTACACATATCGGCATAAGCGTACATATTTTATGGGTTCCTCTTATTTTAATATTCTTAATCCTGCTTACTTCCGGCCTGGGCCTGATTTTTGCTTCTGCCAACCTGTTCTTCAGGGATGTGAAGTATATCGTAGAAATCATACTGATGTTCGGAATATTCTTTACTCCCGTATTTTATGAAGCTGGCACTTTTGGAAAATGGAAAGCGTTATTACTGCTCAACCCCATCGGAAGCATCCTGGATGGCTTAAACAGCGCTGTCGTATTGCACACAATGCCCAGCGTCTTATGGACTTTTTACGCTGGGGTAAGCTCAATAATGGTATTTTCGGCTGGCTTGTATATTTTTCACAAAAGCGAACCGTATTTTTCAGAAAATATATAAGGTTATCTTGAGGAGCAATTATGAATATGATTGAATTCAATAATGTATCCAAGAAATTTAAAAGGGGTGAAAAGCTTACTTCCTTAAGAGACGTTATCCCTAATTTTTTCCGGAAAGCCCTGTCAACCAACAATGGCAATGATTTAAAAGAGGAAGAATTCTGGGCACTACAGGAGGTAAACTTCACGGTAGAAAAAGGAGAAAATGTAGGAATTATGGGGCCTAACGGAGCGGGAAAAAGCACAATCTTAAAATTATTAGCCGGCATAATGAAGCCCAATAAAGGGCAGCTGAAGGTTTCCGGAAGGCTCTCCGCCCTTATAGAGGTAACTGCCGGCTTCCATACAGAGTTGACCGGAAGAGAAAATACCTATCTTAATGGGACAATTATGGGTATGAACAAAAAGGAAATAGACAAGAAATTTGACCAAATAGTGGAATTTTCAGGTATCAGAGAATTTATTGATACGCCGGTGAAAAGGTATTCTTCGGGAATGCAATCGCGCTTGGGCTTTTCCGTTGCCGCTTTTATGGATTCGGATATTTTATTGGTAGACGAGGTTTTATCTGTCGGGGATACCGCCTTCCAGGCAAAATGCGCACAGAAAATGCGCGAACTGATCAACTCCGGGACTACTATTGTGTTAGTTTCTCATAATCTTGCCTTGATTCAAAGCATCTGTAAGCGGGTGATTTTAATTGACAAGGGCAGGGTCCTTAAGGAAGGCGATCCTGTGGATGTAATACAGTTTTATCAAGAATCCATCTCTAAGCGCCAGGAAGCAGAAACCAGAGAAACATTTTCCCCGGATGAATACAAGGTCAAGGTAAATCGTGAGGAATTGATCGAGGTCGTAAACATCAGCATGCATGGCGAACAGCATGAATATAAAGATGTATTCGCCTTCGGGGAAACAATGTCTATCGGCATAGAGCTTAAATCAAGAGAAAAGACAGAAGAACCCATAATAATTTTGGATATCATGCGCCATGACGGGGTCGTATGCTGCTCGATAAACTCCAAGGAAGACGCATTTATCATAAGCAACTTAGGAGAAACAGGCAAAATAAATATAGATTTGGGCAAAATAAACCTGGCTCCAGGAATTTATCTGGTAAAAGTCTCCGTGTGGGACAAAGAAATGATCCATGTGTATACGACCGCTAAAAAAGATATTTTCAGGATAGAAACGGGAAAATTTGTAAATAGCGAAGCGATTTTTCTGCCAAAAGCAAGATGGAGCCTAGAATAGGATGTTTTCTAAGTTGAAATATATCAGGGACTTTATATTCATACAAAAGTGCATTCCCTGGCGGATAAGCCGGTTTATAAGCATTAAAGCAAAAGAATGTTATGATTTTTTTTGCCTTACAGCAAAAAAATGGACCGAAACGGAGTATATTGAAGAGTGGAGTATTGCAATTTACAAAATGACTTTGAGCGGCAAGACTTTCAAATTAGCCAACGATACTGCGAACAATAAGCCTGCCTTAACCAGAAGGGATACAAAAAATAGAATGATTGCGTATGTTGCCGATCCATTTCTCGTGTTTAATAATGGCATATACAATATGTTTTTCGAAGCCCTTAAAAATTGCAGGGGCATCAAAAAAGGGATCATAGGCCTGGCTACAAGTGATAACCTCAAAAGGTGGAAATTCAAAAAAATAGTTTTAGAGGAACCGTTCCATCTTTCCTACCCTAACATATTCTACTGGGAAGGAAAATTCTATATGCTGCCAGAAAGCCAGGAAGCAAAAGCCGTAAGGTTATATGAGGCAATCGATTTCCCGGAGAAATGGAAGTTTGTCAAGATTTTACTAGATGGGAAAAATTTTGTTGACCCTACAATTTTCCATTTTATGGATAAATTTTGGATGTTTTTGTCGGACACCTCGAATTGTATTTTATACTTATACTATGCTGATTCATTAGATGGCGCTTGGAAGGAGCATCCCAAGAGTCCGATCATAAAAGATGATTCCAGCAAAGCCCGACCGGCAGGTAATGTCCTTTTTATTGAAAATAGGCTAATTAGGCTCGCTCAGAATTATTTTAAAAGTTACGGCTACGCGGTCCGGGCTTTTGAGATTACCAAGCTGGACACAGAGGAGTATGAAGAAAAAGAGCTTCCGGAAAGCCCCCTGATAAAAGGGACAGATATTGGCTGGAACAAAGATGGCATGCACCACTTATCCGTACATCAGGTCAGGGAGAAAGAGTGGGTCGCGTCTGTTGACGGTAAGAAAGTTTACGAAAGATACAAGTATCTAAAGCATGCTCCACCATTTTTAACACGTTTTTTAGCTAAAATTTCCCAAAACGCGTGAGAAAATTTTCGTTTAGCTATATTTATAGTTTTGTCGTTAGTCAAAAATGCATTCCCTGGCGGGCAATTGAACTATGGAATAGCGGTAGGCTTAATACTTTTATCACCAGAATTGATGCCTTTGCGCGCCATTACTTCCTGCGGCCTTTGATCATATGGCCTTATTGGATGAAATTTCTGATAAGGCGGTTTTTTAGCAGAAAACCCAATTGGCGAATTGGATTCTTGAGTTTTGAGTTTGAACACCTGGAGTTGATGCCCTTCGGCGGATACGGAATGACCCTTAAATTTGTAACGGATTACCTCAATAACAACGGCAAACCGCTTAAAGCCGATGTGCTTATGAGCGAAGGGAAGGATATCCCGGCGGTTACCGCCAAAAGATACCATAGCGCGGACCTTATCTTTATGCCGAAAGGGGAAAGCCCTTTAGTGTATTTTCAGTGCGTACGCGCACTTAACCGCAGAGGAATTAATGTCTTCATAGGGATTGACCACGCTAGGAGCTATGAATATTATTTAAGAAACTTTCCCTATATTAACTGGGTTGTCTGGATCAAAGATCCTAAAGACAGAAAAATCTTTGAAAAAATCCTAACGGTAAGCTTAGAAGCAAAGACATGGGGTAACAATATAGACGGACTTATCAAACAAGGCGAGGAAGATGCTGAATCTTTACGCAGGATGATTAAGGTAAGCCGCGGCTATGGGAGAAAGATTTATTTTGGCGCGGAAGCAAGCCACCTGGCTGAAATCGCCCGCAGGAAGTACGATATGGATGATATCAATGCCTTTCACTGGCCGAATCCCATTCCGCTCCCTGACATTACCGAGGCGACCTTCTCAGAGAGGCCGTCATTCCTGCTTCTGGGGCGTCTTGACCCCATCAAAAGGCCCTGGATTTTCTGTGAGCTGGCCAGGAGGTTTAAGGATGCGGATTTCTACGTAGCCGGAAAAAGCCACTATCCTGAGATCGTGGACCCGGTACTTGCAAAGTACAAAGACCTGCCAAATCTTAAGTTCATGGGAAGAATAGAAGGCAAGGACAAGGCCGTTCTTCTGGATCGAGTCTGGGCAGTAGTAAACACCAGCATCCATGAAGGGGTGCCGGTATCGCTTCTGGAGGGCTTTTCTTACGGCAAACCGGCTATCGCCGCCCTTAACCCGGATGGGCTGACTAGCCGCTTCGGCATCTATGTGGGTGAGGTTTTCGGGAACGGTGATGATACTCAATCCTTAGACAGGTTTTCTTCAGCCATTGAAAGAGTAATCAACGGCGAGCTCGACAAAGAGAAAATTGGACAAGAGGCAAGGCAATATATTGCTACAGTCCATTCCTTTGAGTATTTTGAATCAACCTTGCTGCGTGTCCTGAATACTCCTAATAATTTTCAATACAAGGTGTATTAAGATGAATAAATGCTCAATCAGCTACATTCATGACTTTATATTTAAGCAAAAGTGTATCCCATGGCGGGTAATTGAATCCTGGAAACGGGCAATTGAGTCATGGAGACGTATAATTGAGTTTTGGAAATACAGAATTAAGTCGGGCTGGGTACAGGAACGGTGGAATCGTTTTCAGGTTAAAGCTATGTCCAAGTTTATACTTCGAGACATTTTGCTTGAGAATTTATTCACCGGAGGATTTAACGGAGATAAACAATTTGATTATGCACATACACCACCAGAGAGATGGCATCCAAATTATTTGCTAAAAGAGTCTCCTCATGTTAAATTTCTACAGCACTTCAAAAATACTAAAGAAGTCAATCAAGAAGAATTTAAAAACACAGAATATTTTTGTTTTGGGGCTAAAGATATTCGGATTTATGGAGATTTTTTTGAAATTTCAGATGAGGAGCGGCTTATAGAACGAGCGAACACTTTTTTAAGTCTTTACAGAGCCGTAAGAGATAAAACGAACGGAAAAAATTTTATTTTTTTTCCTGGAGATTGCTATCCTAAAAATTGCTTCATGAAAGTATCCAAAATTCCTAAATCCAAGTATTATTTGATTAGAGAGGGCCATCACAGATTCGCATCCTATTATGTTCTCGGCTATAAAACAGTCAAAGTAAGAATTATAGGATTGTCCAAAATTCCAG
>SCPY01000095.1 GCA_004299495.1 bacterium
GTGAGGCTGCCCCTGTTTTAGTAACTCAAATAATTCCAGGCACAACTTTATCTCCGGAGACAGGATAATGACAGATTTTTTCTGTTCTAACGCTTTATCTATATCAGTGCTGTATATCTTGAGGCGTTCGGCAAGCGAATCACCCCGGACAAAGCTTACCTGAAAATCGCCGGATTTTCTCTCAGCGATTTCGTCAGGACAATTCATTAAATTAATCGGCATCCCCTTGCGTATACCCGCAGGTAACCCTGATTCTATTGCCTGCCCCCAGGAACTGCAATAGTAGTCAGAGACGATTTTGGTTAATTCAAGAAACTCCTTGCTTAATATCGGCTTTGAGTCAATTAATTTTAATATGGATTTTACTTCGGGTATATTGGTTTTGGATGCTAACCCTGTTACGTAACCGATGAGATTGCGTTTCGCGAAAGGAACTAAAACGCGGGCGCCCACACCGCAGCCGGAGGCGAGTGCTTCCGGAACGGAATAATCAAACAGGCGATTGATGGGCAGGCCAAGGGCTACTTTCGCGTAGCGCATGCGGATTGCAGGTTTTTCATCGCGGCAACACCTATTCCCAATACCAGCCAGAAAAGCATCCCTAAGTCCAGGGAATAAAGCGTCGTATCAACCCCCATCTGCACGCAATAGCCTAGGATGGCCGCCTGTGACGCAAGCAATACATACCAGGAAAAGCTCCTTTCTTTTGCGTTAAGCGTTTTGATCCCGGAATGGAAAAACAGGGCGAGGATTAATAAAAAGGCCGCTAAACCGATTACCCCGATTTCAGCTGCCATTTGTAGATAACAGTTATGTGCGTAAACTGCTCCGTGAGGGTAGTCCTTAATTACAAAATTCTTAAAGTTAAACATAAAAGTCCCCAGCCCTACTCCAAGCCAGGGCTTTGAAATAAACATCTTCCATCCTGCCTGCCAGATTATTTTTCTATCCATTCCGCTTGTGTCTGTGAATATAAAAAGATTGCGCAAGCGTTCCTTGATATAAGGATGGAAAAATTGTAATGCTACTATTATAAATATGCCTATGGTCAATAAAAATATACCCAAAATACGTAACCACATGCTCATAAATAATGCCGACGCCGAAAATGCAAACCAGGCGCCCCTCGATACGGTCAGTAAGAGACAAGTAAAAAGCAATATGAATAAGCAAAAGGAAAAAAACTTTAATATTTTAGCGGGATATTTAGCGAACACGCTTGTTAAAACAAACGGCATTACCGCGCTTAAATAACAGCCAAAGGCATTAGGATAAGGAAAGGATGCATAAATCCTGGGTATCGCTAAATCCTTACGATGGCGAATGAAATCTTTATGTGTAAAGTATTGGTAAATACCATCGATTCCTATGAGCAGGCTCGATAAAAATAGAACATAAATAATATTTCTCAGCTTTTGCTTGCTATTCAAGGTTTCGAAGACGACAAAAAAGAAAATGATATCCTGCAAGGTTTTTCTTAAGAACGTGTTGGAACTGGTGGCCGGATTGCTGCTAAAAAAAACAGAAATGACGCAGATTGGCAGGTAAGCGAAAATTCCGTAACTAATCGGCGTCTTTGGTAAATTTTCAAAATTGAGAAACTTTTTTGTCAGGTAAGCGATAATTGCCAGAATGCTAAAAGACTCAATTATGGCCTTAGATATAGGCAGGAAAAAAGCGATCACGTAAATAGAAAACAAAGTAATGTGTTCGCAGGCTTTAGCTGTTTTAATTTTTCCTGAATTCATCTAAATTGTCCTCAGATAAAATACCCTTTACCCTGCGGTAGGAAATCCCGTATTCGGAGCAGATCCTGGCTATTTCGGACAAGTCCGCGGCGCCTATTAACGGAATGGCTACTATTATTTCCTTAACACTATTTTCACGAATCAAGCATCGGATTTTACCGCGCGGCCCCAGAACGTTTACCCCTTGTATTCGCATCCCGTTTTTACGGGGGTCATCATCAATAAAACCTACCGGGTTATAATTCAGCGCCTTGTTTCTTTTTATCTCCCGGATAACCATCTCTCCGGTGTCCCCTGCCCCAAAGATGAGGACTTTTTTCCCTTTTTCACCCATTTGGGCGAAGAACTCGCCTAAAACCCGGAATGATATACGGCCGGCAGAAATCAAAAATAGAAGGATAACCCAATCCATAATAAAAACCGCCCGCGAATAATTCTTGAAACGGAAGATGTAGGTCAAAAACAAGACAGAACCAACCGAGGCAATGCTTACGGTTTTAAAAATGGTAAGCAGGTCAGAAATGCTTATGTATCTCCAGGCTCCCCGGTAAAGTCCAAAGATGAAAAAGGCTGAAATCTTAATTAAAATGAGCCACGGTAAAGATTCTCTCATCAGCTGTAAATTTCCAGCTAAAACGTTTCCTTCAAAACGCAGGAAATAGCTTGCGGTATAAGCCAGATAAATAAAGGCCAAATCCATGAGAACTTCTGCAGCCCTGCGTTTATGCAGCAGAACAGCTGTCAGTATTGTCGAGCTGTTGTTAGATTTGCGTTGATTCTTTTGTTTGTTAATGGAAGCGGCGGAGTCAGACAAAAATAGCCCAAAATAAATTAAGAGCGCGACCCCTAAAAAGGCGACTGTGGAAATTGCCACGATATGCAGTTTAGAATATAGAATCGCGATTGCGCCAAAGGATATGCTTATCGCGTACAGCAATAACACAGTTTTTTTCTGAGAAAGCCCTATAGTAACCAAATGGTGAGAGGTGTGGTCTTTCCCACCTTCAAAAACTCTCCTGCCCTGTAATTTTCTTAAGGCAGTAACAAACAAGGTGTCAAATATGGGAACAGAAAGAATCAAAACCGGAATAAATAAAGAACTCAATAAGCCGGAGATATGGCGGTGTGTTTCCATGACCGAAATTACCGCCAAAGAGAAGCCTAAAAACATACTTCCGGAATCACCCATGAAAATTTTTGCCGGGTTAAAGTTGTAAGGAAGAAACCCAAAGGCCGCGGCGGACAAGATTAATCCGTATATGCCAAAAGGATTAGCAGGAAAAACAACCGATGAAATAAAAAGCATAAATCCGGATATTCCGGCAATGCCTGCGGCAAGGCCGTCAATATTGTCAAGAAGATTAAAGGAGTTAGTTACCGCGACTATCCAAAGCAATGTCAAGGGAATGGAAATGAATTGTTCATTGGGCAGGCCTAACACGACGCCAAAAGCGATAGTGAGGCAGCCAGCGATAATCTGGCAGGTCAGTTTGGTGTATGGTTTGAGATGAAATTTGTCATCCGCCAGGCCTACCAAAAATAAAAAGCTTGAGCCGAGAAATAGGCCGAATATTCTTTTGTCCGGAATTCCTATCAATAAGGCAGGTATTATGGATGCCGCGTAAATGCATATTCCTCCCAGCAGTGCGGTGGGGTGTTTATGCCAGCGGTCAGCGCGGGGATAGGCAACAAAACCATTTCTGAGGGCAAAAAACCTGACCAGCGGGGTAAAGATTAAACTTGCCGCGAAAGGTATTAAAAAATACGGGACATAGCTCATTAAATTATTATATCATAACCTCTAAATCTTTAAAGTTTTTAAATATAACTCCTCTGTGTCTGCTACGAGCCTTTCCCTGGTAAATTTATTTTTTACGTATTCTCTCCCTGAAATGGAAAGATTTTTCCTTAATTCCTTATCCTCCAATACAAGCTTTAATGCCCGCGCGAAAGCGTTTACATCATTTGATTTTACCGTAACTCCCCTGTGGCGCACATTAAATCCGTTCTGCAGCGCCCGGAACGACTCAAGCTCTTCGCCCAGTAAGTCTCTCACCCCACCCACATCAGTAGCTACAATCGCTTTACTAGAAGCCATTGCTTCAATCAGGGATACCGGCGTCCCCTCATTGAGTGATGTCAGGCAGACTATGTCCAAATCAGCATAAACTTGCGGTAGGCCCTTCTGCCATCCTGCGAACTCAACATATTCACTCAAATTTAACGCGTGAGCGCATTCCTCAAGCTCGCGCCTCAACTCCCCATCGCCGACTATTATAAATCTTAGCTTAAAAGGCTCAGCCTCGCTAACGAGGCTGAGCCTTAGAAGATTAGCAGACTCTAAAAAAAGATAATGATTTTTAACGGGCACCAACCTTCCCACAATTCCGATGCTTAATGTTTCTGTAGTAACTTTTGGCCTTATTTCAAGGAAATTATCCAGTTCAAACCCTAAAGGAATAACTTCTATCTTTCCTTTTTCCGCTATACCTAAAGAAATGAGCTCGCTTTTGACATTTCCGCTTACGGTAATAATTTTGTCTGTAAAGCTAGCTAATATTTTTTCTATAATAACGAAAATCTTATTAGCAAAACTATTAAAATATCCGTCAAAAACATGCCCATGAAAAGTATGAATCAGCTTTATTGTACTATTCCAGCGGTCATTACGAGCCCAGCCGAAAGCGGGGCAAAGCAATCTCATTGACAAATTGTAAATTATCCCCGCAATCCTCCCCAACGTTCCTGCCTTCGCTGTATGCGTATGAATAATATCCGGTTTTTCTCTTAGAACTATCTTAAAAATCTTTGCTAGCGCCATAAGATCATTGAACGGATTAAGCTCTCTCCTCAGTTGCGGGATAAAAATAGGCCTTACCCCTTTTTGCGCGGCATAATATCCCATATCTCCTTCTCCCTTGCTTATCGCTCCACAGACAAGCAAAGAGCTGAATCTATTCTTATCCAACCCCGCAGTGAGCAAAGTAGTGTGTATCGCCGGCCCGCCAATATTGAGGCGGGCGATAATTCTTAATACTTTTATTTTGGCCATTAATGGCTAAATCTTTATCTGTTTTTGATATTTTACGATATCTTTGATGATTTCTGGCAGGATATAGGTGGGGGAAAATCCAATGAGCTTTTTTATCTTAGTTATGTCAGGGATCCGGCGCTGCATATCTTCAAAACCCTCTTCGTAGGCATTTTCATAAGGAATGTACTTGATCTTTGACTTACTCTTAGTTATCCTGATGATTTCTTTAGCCAGCTGTTCAATACTGATTTCTTCCTGGCTACCGATGTTAAATACCTCGCCTACCGCCCTGGGCTCTTCAACCAATTTAATCAAGGCATTAACCACATCTTTTACATGAATAAAACATCGCGATTGCTTACCGCTTCCATATACGGTAATCGCCTCATTCTTTAGCGCCTGCCCCACAAAGCGCGGCACTACCATCCCATAATAGCCGGTCTGGCGTGGGCCCACGGTATTAAACAAACGCACGATTACTGAAGGCACTCCCTTTTCCTTCCAATACACATATGCCAGCATTTCATCCACGGCCTTAGCCGTAGAATAACTCCATCTCACCTTAAGCGGAGAACCTAAAATTCTATCATCTCCTTCCTTCAGTGGCCCATTTACATTTTTGCCATAGATTTCTGAAGTGGAGGTAATCAATATCTTCTTGTTATACCGATAAGCCATTTCTAAAATAGTTTCACTACCCTTAATATTCGTTGTCAATGAC
>SCPY01000096.1 GCA_004299495.1 bacterium
TCCCGTATTCATCCTCAAAAATCTCCATACCCGCCTCAATGGATTTTATTGCCTCATCCCTGGACATAGCCGGGCCTTGGGCCATATTCTTTGTTCCCAGGGCAATCTTCTTATCCTTGAAATTATTGGGCCCTCCCGCGGCGGAGATTTTCTCTGCTACCCCCATATCCGCCACAATCACCTCTGATCCAATATGCTTAGCCAAAACATTTATGCCTGCTCCGCCTCTTAAAAAATTATACACCATCTGCGCGGTAACCTCTTTTGGGTACGCGCTTATCTTTTCAGCATTAACTCCATGGTCAGCAGCCAGGGTAAAAATCACCTTATGATTTAAGGAAGGGTTTAGGGTGCCGGAAATAGCCGCTATCTGCCTGGCTAATTCCTCTAATATGCCCAGGCTCCCTTGAGGTTTAGTCAAAGAATCAAGCCTGGCTTGCGCTTTTTTTATTAGCCCGGCGTCTAACCCTTTAATCTCCTTAAGCGCCTGCCTTATCTTATCCATTATTTCTCCCCTTTCATCTTAATGCTCAGGCCCGCGAACATAAGATACGCCTCATTAGACATCCGCGCCGCGGCCTGATTTATTCTTCCCGCGGTATCCCTGAATCTTCTGGCTAAGTTGTTTTCCGGGACAATGCCTAAACCCACCTCATTAGAAACTACAATGCTGTCACAGCCAATCTCTTTTAGTAGCTTAAATCCGGATTTAACCTCTTTTTCAATAAAACTGTCGGAATGCCCCTCAAGCATCAAATTCGTAATCAGCAGGGTAAGGCAGTCCACAATCACCAGCTGAGTGTTCCTGGGCGCTCTTTTAAGCGCCCGGATTAAGCTACGCGGCTCTTCAATAGTCCGCCAGCCGCGCGGCCTGCTTCTTTTATGCCGCGCAATCCGCAGGCGCATTTCTCTGTCGCCCGCAGAGGCGGTGGCAATAAATAAAACCTTGCCTGCCCCGCTTTCTCTTGCCAGGCTTAGCGCGTATTGGCTCTTGCCTGACCTTGCTCCGCCCAGGATAAAGGTTATTTTTCCCATATTATATACTCTTAACCCTTGCCTTAAGTTTACCGTTTAATTCAATTATATAAATAGCTCCTGATTCTAATTTCAATTTCCAGAAATCTTCCGGCTTTAGCTCAAGAAAGGTATTGAGGATAACCCTTAACGCGCCAAGATGGCTGACCAGGGCTACTGTTTTATTCTGATTCGCGGAAATTATACTCATCACCGCTTTCTTTACGCGCAGAATGAAAACGCTTATTTTTTCTCCGCGGGGAATATCTTGCGCGAAGGGATCCTCAAGCCACCTGCGGTATAGACGGCCGTATTTCCTTAAGGCCATTTTATAGGTGAGCCCGTCCCACAAGCCGAAATCAATCTCACGC
>SCPY01000097.1 GCA_004299495.1 bacterium
TGTCAAACTTATCCTGCTTAACCTTATTGATAATTACGCCGATGAGCTCAACTCCCTCCTTATCAAACAAGGCCTTATTTAACATAATCTCATCAATAGGCCGGCCTACCCCTCCTGATGAAACCAGGATCACTTTTGCCCCCAGGGATTTCGCTACCGCGGCATTAGAGTGGTCAAATACCGAGCCCACCCCGGCATGGCCGGTGCCCTCAATCACTACCAGGTCCCTGCCCCTAGAAACCCTGCCAAAGGCCTGCTGAATCTGGCTGTCAATGCTTTCTTTGTCGGGCTTGAGGATATACTTTTCGGTAAAACCCCTTTCCACGGCGATAGGGCTCATATCCTTGATGCCGCAACGAATGCCAAAGACATCGTCAATCAGGATAGAATCCTCGTCAACCTTCTGGCCATCTTCTTCCAAGTAACGCTGGCCAATGGGCTTAATAAAACCGATACCCTTAAAGCGCTCTTTAAAGTTAAAGATAAGCCCCATTGAGACGGTGGTCTTGCCGTCGTTTTGCTGGGTCGCGGCGATATAGACTTTTTTGCTCATAAGCCGTTTATCAGGATTCTGCCGCTACCTCTTTGATCTTATTCTTGAGCTCAAACTTTGACATCGCTCCCACGCTCTGGGAAACGGCCTTGCCATCCTTAAAGAACATCAGGGTGGGAACCGACATTATGCCGTAATGGGTCGCGGTTTTTCCCGCGTCATCCACATCAACCTTAGCCACCTTGATTTTACCCTTATATTCTTTAGCGATCTCTTCTATCACCGGCGCCACCATCTTGCAGGGGCCGCACCACTCGGCAAAAAAATCTACCAAGACCGGCACAGTTGCCTGGAGGACTTCCTCCTTAAAATTCTTGTCATTTACGTGCACGATAGACATAAAACTCCTCCCTGTTTTTATTTTGTTAAATCATAATGGAACCGCTTATCTTACAGGTATGATAACACAAAGGAAGGGCTTAAGCAATCCAAAAATGGGCCTGTTTTTAGGGCTTTTTTAGAAACGCAGGAAAATGCCTACGATTCCGGCAAGGAAGATAAGGGAAAGTTTGCGGCCGAATTATCAGAAAGTTAATTTATCTATCTCTTCTCTTAGTCTGCCGAATACATCAGAGGCATCCGCCGCAAGTGGTTCAATCTTTTCTGGCAGCAAATCAAAGGAATAGGAGTGGCTAAAGAAGATATTATATTATCCATAGCTTCATATTCTGCCTCAATGCGCAGCCTATAATCAGCCATAAAGAAGTATTCCTTCCTGCTTGACCATCTTGGTAAATTTTGAAGGCCTCGAGAGGTCTATAACATCTACAGGTTTTGAGAGTTTGAGCATTAAGTCGCCATAATATTTGAAAAAGTCAGCGGGAGATAACCCCTCCACAGCCAAATCTATATCCCAGCTTTCTTTTTCGCAAGTAATGCTTGAGCCAAAAAGCAATACCCGCTTGACAGAGTATTTCTCAGAAACTTCCCTGATTATTCTTTTTTCGCTTTCTGTAATCACAAACAAATTATACCACTCAGTTAAGCAAGTAGCAATTGAATTCGTTAATCCACGCGGGCTAGGGATTTTCTAGGAAGGAATTAGCCTCTGATTAAACTTACCAGGTTACTTACCGGCTCTATCTTTATAATCCGGAAGGTAAAGCCCTGGAAATTCTGGAGGTCAAAGGGAATAAGCGAGGCTGAGGGGATATGGCCTGTAGCAGTAATTCCGTCTTTTTTCTTGACTTCTAGGCTTATGCCGGCAGGATTCAGGTCAATACCACCGACGTGTTCGTCTTGTTCATTCGTCAGCGTATTGCTTACGGGCGAGGAAGCCCTCGCTTCCGACATAGGAGTGGCGGCCTGACGCCGGTCATGATAATATCCGAAGTAGGCTGCATCTCTTTCGCTGTCTTTGGCCTCGTTGTCAAGCATATCCCTGACGGCTTCGAGGGCATAGCCGCTGCCTTTGAAACGTTCTGCGGCTAACTTCAAAAGGTTCGTAGCTGCGCCCATAATGGCAACGGGATATTCCTTGCCTCTGAATATTTGTGGGAGCGCTTCTATCACCATGTCTTGAATAATTTCCAGCTCATCTAATCCGCCCACCGTATTATATGCCTCTGCCAATGCATCAAGGGGCATTCTGAGCTCGAGCCTGCCCTTACGCTCTCCTCCCGGAAGATACTCAATATAATGTTCAACGCTTAAGCGGCGCAGGCCTCCTATCTCCTTATCGCTCAAACCGTACAACTCCGTTAATTCTTCATTCTTTGATCTTTTCCTGACATCGGCAATAATGCCCCTTCCTTCATTGCTATAGATCCCTTTTAGCAGATTTTTCATCCTCTCGTTAACTTCTCCGTATCTGCGGGCAAGGGTATCAATTCCTTTTGCGCGTGGTTTTATTTCTTGAGCCCGGCTCCTTGCTTCTTTCAGGAGAGCTTGGATCCTGTCGGTAGTAACATTCTTATCCCTAGCGGCAACAACGATGCTGTCGATAAACACGTTTAATTTATCAATATCGGCGGCAATACTCAAATATTCTGCGTTATTGCTTACGGGCGAGGAAGCCCTCGCTTCCGGCTTCTCCGTAGCGCCTGCCTTATTTTCAATCGGGCTGGCGGCGGAGGGAGAGGCGCCGGGACCCATTTTACCTTCTATCTCCTCTAAGAACTTTTCTAGCTGGCCCGCTGTTTTTGGAAAACCTTTTTGCTTAAGTGAACTGACGAGCGTCTTGACGTCATCAAGGATCTGATCGACCGAAAGCTTGCGCGCAAACTCTAGGATGGCTGCTTCAGGGAAAGTCTCATTTTGAGATCGCTCCTTTATATGCGCTTCCGCGGAGCGGAACATATTGACTAATCCGTGAATTTGCTTAGTCCCGAAGAGATCATCGTCAAGCTGTTCTCCTTCCTCAATTCCTTCCAAAATAGCTTTAACATCCTTATCGTCTAACGCATCCAACAAAAGATTTAACCTCTCTTTCGTCCGCCGCGTCAATCTATCTATCCTATCCATTCTGTAAACTTGCAAGTCGTCAAGGTCAGCGATTTTCGAATCCACCCCGCTATAGTCGCGGATTACTCTTACAATTGGCTCCAGATCATCTAAAGAAGTATTCAATAATAGTTCCATAGTAGTAAGGCTGAATAATCGCTTCATAGCATCAGGCGCTTCAGCCATTTGTTCTACTAATTCGATTACGCTATCTAACCCTCCTCCAAGAGCCAGGCGGTAGTTTTCATCCCTCTGCGATATCCATCCGGTAAATCTATTGGCCGTTTGCTCATCTTTAAGGATATCGCCAAGCCCAAAGTACAAAACTTCTAAAGCCTCCATTTTAGCTTCTTCGAACACTTCATTTTCCACGTCCAATATTGAGAGAGAAAATGGGAAAAAGTACGTATTAAACATAATTAACCTGTAAAGCCATCGCAATCGCTCTGAATCTTTAATTATTCCGCTTTGCCTAAGCAAAGTAAGCGCCGGCTTTAATATAGACGCGTGAGATGAATACTCAAGGCTATCATCTCGGTTAAGGATAGCGAATAATTCTCTCAGGTTTGCTTCTTCGCCGCGATTAAAAACTTCTTCTATCCTACCTTTTAAGACTCGCAAAACGATAAGGAGTCCCGGCAGAATTAAATCTGCTTTCGGTAATTCAGATATTTTTTGCGAATCCTCGGAAGAAATTTCTGAGCCTGACGCCCATTGAGATATCATCATATTGTTCATCTTATCAATAGCGGATGATCTTTTTTCAAAATCGGGAAGCGATGTCACTGCGCTATCCATACTTTTCTTCGCTTCTAATAATTCTATTAGCCCGTTAATTTTAGATGGCAATTGCTGCTTGATTACTGGCATACTTTTAACTTCGCCTAATATTCTATTTACGATACCAAGCGCCAAGTCAACTTCTTTAAGCATAATACTTAGTGGGGCATCTACGTGCCTGCTAAAACTATTGAACCGTTTCCTGCTTTCCTCTAAACGCCTAAAGTCTTCCGGATCAATCCCGATGCCCTTCTGGAATAAATAGTCATCTATAACTTCAAAAAGCTGGACTTTTTTCTCAGGATTATATTCGCTCCGCAAATTTATCCAATTTCTCAATATCCCCAAATATTCTTTTATGCTATTATACCGCTCATTATCCGTAAGGGGGCTAGAAGCACGGACAGCATAAAAATTCCTCTCTATTGATTTTAATTCCGCATATGTCCTGGCCTCCGCATACGCTATGTATCTTAGGTCATTCCCGTCTTTTATTTTGTCATACATCTCGTGCGCTTTTGTACCTGAAAGAAACCCTACTATAACTACTTTCTTCTCTCCCATAAATACCTTGGCGAATATCCTATTGTCTTTACCTTCAAAGCGTATGTGCATTAGCCCTGTTAATTTACGGTCCATAGCATAATTAGGATTCTTGCCTTCATGACCGCGCGGTATCCCTCCGTCTTCGGCAAGCTTTGCTACTGCTTCAAGGAATTTATCTTTTTGCTCTGTGGTCAACCGAACAAACGCTTTATTAACACTATGCGTAAATTCTAGCTCAAGGGTATACGGAAAATCATTACCACGTATATCTCTAACCTTTTGACTATATGCCTTACCGTCTATCACAACCGTAAGCGTGCCTCCTCCTTTCTGAGGAACAACGGCAGCGCCCCGCGTTCTAATAGGGGCGCCTGAAGATCTAGTTAGTTGAATTACAGGCTGATCGAGTTCTACGCTGATTTTTCCAACAGGAATGAAGGGGCTAAGATCAGAATCATACTCTCCCGACAGAAAACTTTCCCCGCCATCGTCCGGATCCTGAGCTTTTGGAGCCGGATGTTTGCCTTCCTGGCCTGCGGGCTTAAGGCCTTCGTCAAGAACTTCGAAGGATAAGTTTTGAAGAGGAGTCTTTTCTGGGGTAGGGTCTACTATTTCATCTAACCGTCCTTCTGGAATATTGCTTAGAGGCGAGGAACTCCTTACCACAATCCCAGGCAATCCTGTACCATCAAAACCTCCTGAATAATACCTTCTCCTGACGGCCTTGCCTGTTGCGGGATCGGTGTCGGACCTAATGTAATTGTAGAGGCCTTCCTTATAGGCCTGAAGATAGAGGTTATAGATGTTTTCTTTGGATTTGGGGTCATTGGTATCTATGCCTTTGGTTTTCTTTTGATTGATATAGACCTGATTTAAAATTGACTCCTTAAGCCTCTGCTTAAACCAAATAGCCAGGATGAGGCAATTGTAGATCTGGCGCAGTTCCTGGAAGTTTTTTCCTTCGTTTACCTCTTTTTCTATTTCCGGAAGCACCGTTTCCTTCATTAGCTTGGAAGAGAAGTTATTGATTTCCTTGACATCATCTTCCTTAAGCTTATATTTGCGGGCATCCGGGTTACTTAGGTTATCTTTTAAAAGTAGATAATCTTCTTCTAACATCACCTTAAGCCGGGTATTGCCTAATATAGCCCTATCCTTATCTTCAAAAACTTCAGCTCTGTAAGGGACAATCCAGATTTTGTTATAGGTGCTGATGGGGATTTTGCTTGTGCCGAAAAGCTCTGTTGCTTTTTGATAGACCTTCTGCCAGAAGTTCTTGCCTTGGGCTGATTCAGGATAGGTAAGGCTTCCGATTAGCTGCTTTAGGACATAATCCTGGCCCAGAAGCTCTATCCCCATCTGGGTTATGCCTAACTCAGAGGGTATAATTCTATCCGGCTCTTGAGGAGAGAGATTAACCCAAAGGTCTTCTTCAGGAATGGTCAGGCTTGCCAAGA
>SCPY01000098.1 GCA_004299495.1 bacterium
GGCTATTTTCATTATTTTGATTTCTCTGATTTATAAAGAGACAATGAACCGGCATCTTTCCTTAGGCCCGGCGGTTGAGGCGAATATAAAAAGCATAATCTACCTGAGCATGCTTTCCGCGGCGTGCCTGACCATTATATCCGGCGTATCCTATATGTGGGATAACCGCGCCCTCTTCATAGGGGCAAAGGCTAATGCGTAAGGGTAATAGCCTTTTATCCGCGGCCCTTAAAATATCAAGCAGTGTATTTTTTATTGGCTACAGCCCGTTTTTCCCCGGCACCCTGGCTTCTTTGGCCGCGGCATTCCTCTACATTACGCTATTGCGCTTTTATCCGGCAGCGCATCTTATTTCGGTTCTGGCAATCACCGCGGGCGGCCTTTGGATATCCGATAGAGAGGAAAAGGTTTTAGGAAAGAAAGACGCTTCCCAGATTGTGATTGATGATTTCAATGGGATGCTCATCAGTTTATTGTTTCTGCCTCATCGGCCGGCGCTTTGGTTAATAGGTTTCGCCGTCTTTAGGTTGGCGGATATAACTAAACCATACCCCATCCGCAAGATTGAAAAGCTTAAAGGTGGCTTAGGGATTATGCTAGATGACGTTATCGCGGGAGCCTACGCCAGCATCGTCCTTCAGCTTTTCTTAAGAATTTACGCGTAAGGTTATGATTTTATTCCGCAGTCTGCAACTTTTGTCTTGCCAAAATCCCTTTCCGATAGTATTATATAATTTCCGGATTTTTATATAGCGAGCGACGGGCCCGTAGCTCAGTCGGTCAGAGCAGGTGACTCATAATCACTTGGCCGGAGGTTCGAGTCCTCCCGGGCCCAAATAGTTCGCGGGTTCGTGAGTTCTCGGCTATAGCTCATGAACTCAAGAATTCGCGAACTCAAGAACTCGAGAACTAATACGGGGGCGCATGGCTCAGCTGGTTAGAGCGTCACATTCACATTGTGAAGGTCATAGGTTCGAATCCTATTGCGCCCATTAAATCAGATTGGGGGGCGGCCGCGGCCGTTTCCTTCCGAGAGCTAAGAGAATATGGCAGAAATCGTTAGCATAAAAGAGCAGATAAGGTTTTTGGCCCAGCTGCAGGTTATAGACGGCAAGATTCACGGCTTGAGAAAAGAAAAGGATCGGGCCCCCGAGGAAGTGCTTAAGCTGCAGAAAGAATTTGAGGATAAGAAAGCAAATTTAAAGAACCTCGAGGAAGAGGATAAAAACCTGGCTAAGAGGCGCAAGGAAAAAGAAATAGACTTAGGCTCTAAAGAAGAAAATATCAAGAAATTAAACAGCCAGCTGCCGTCACTGAAGACCAATAAGGAATACCACGCGATGCTGTCTGAGATAACCAGCTTTAAGACGGATATTTCCGTGCTTGAGGAGGATATCCTGAAGATTATGGATGAGCAGGAAGCGTTTAGAGGCAAGCTTACCAAGGAAAAAGCTTATCTGGCCGAAGAAGACAAAAAGTTCCAGGGAGAGAAGAAAAAGATAGACGAGCATGTGAAAGAGATTGAGTGCGCGATAAGTGATTTGACCGCGAAGCATAACCAAATTACCCCATCCATAGATAAGCGTATTTACGCGATTTACGAAAGGATCCTTAAAGGAAAAGACGGCCTGGCATTGGTAGCGGTAAAGGATTACTCCTGTCAGGGCTGCTACATAGGGGTTACGCCCCAGGTAGTTAATGAGATCAAGATGCATGATAAGATTGTTACCTGCGAGTCTTGCGCGCGCATACTTTACCTTGAAGAGGAACTGTGAAGCCGTTAGACATTTATATCGACGGGGCGGCCAAGGGTAACCCCGGACCGGCGGGAATCGGGGTGGTCATTTGTCAAGATAGCCATATCTTGACAAATCTCTCTAAATTCATCGGTAATGCCACAAATAATGTCGCCGAATATACCGCGCTTATCTACGCCCTGCAGGAGGCGCTGATTTTAAAGGCGGATAAAATCAGGCTCTGGACTGACAGCGAGCTGCTCTGTAAGCAGGTACAGGGGGAATATCGGGTAAGGCATAGCAATCTAAAGCCGTTATACGAACAAATCAAAAACTTATCCAGAGGTTTTTCTTCTTTTGAAATCCAACATCTTAGCCGCACCCAAAACTGCGGAGCGGATAAGCTGGCAAATCAAGCCATTAAAGAGGCTAAAATTAACTAAGGCAGGCCGATTGATGCGGCTGCTCCCGCGCCAAAATTGGCGCGGGGGAGGAAAGTCCGGGCTCCGGAGGGTAAGCGCATCCTGAGAATATCAGGACGTCCGCATAGCGGGCAG
>SCPY01000099.1 GCA_004299495.1 bacterium
TGGGTTTAAATCTGGGGCATATTGATTTCTTTGGCGCGGTTATTAAAGTATTAGGAAAAGGAAAAAAAGAGCGCATGGTCCCCATCGGCGACAAGGCGCTTAAGGCAATACGCGATTATCTTGAGCATAGAAAACAGCAGTCTGACGCGGTATTTTTAAATAAGAATGGCCTAAGATTAACCGACCGGGGAGTGCGTTTGGTGCTCGATAAATATATACGCAGGACGGCGTTGAGGGAGAATATCTCGGCGCATTCCCTGAGGCATTCCTTCGCCACGCATCTCTTAAACAGGGGCGCGGATTTGCGCAGCGTCCAGGAGCTTTTAGGCCATGCCAATCTTTCTACAACCCAGATTTATACTCACCTTACTACCGATAAGTTAAAGAGCGTTTACGATAAAGCCCATCCTCGGGCATAGCCTGACGATAGTTATAAAATAATAGTATGTTTATACTCTACGACTTAATATTTATCCTCTTTGCCTTGTGTTATCTGCCGGCTTACCTTTTTAAAGGCAAATTTCACCGGGGATTTCTCATGCGTTTAGGGATTTTTCCGGCAGAAATAATGAGGAGTTTGGAAGGCAAACAACCTGTCTGGCTGCATGCGGTAAGCGTGGGAGAGGTGAGGGCCTCAAGTAAATTGCTCGATGAACTGCATAAAGAGTATCCCGGTAAGCCCATAGTCATCTCTACGGTTACCCCCACAGGCAATAAAATTGCCCAATCAATAGCCCAAAAAGGAGATATTGTATTATACCTGCCGTTAGACATCAGTTTTATAGTAAGACGCGCGGTTAGGCTGATTAACCCCTGCCTCTTTATTATCGCGGAGACAGAAATCTGGCCTAATCTTATTTCTTGCCTGCATAAGAAAAAGGTTCCCGTCGTAACAGTGAATGCCAGAATTTCCGACCATTCTTACCGCGGGTATAGATTAATACGACTTCTCATTTCTCCGATTTTAAACAAGATAAACCTGTTTTGCGTTCAGGCAAAGACTGACGCGCAAAGGCTACGCGCCCTGGGAGCAAAAGCGGAAAAGGTGAAAATAACGGGGAATATGAAATTTGATAACGCGGATTACGCGGATTTAAAAATAGATTACAAGGATTATCGTCAAAGGTTGGGTTTAAGTGAAAGCGATAGGCTCTTTGCGGCGGGAAGCACTCATCCCGGAGAGGATGAGATTGTCTTAAGAGCGTATAAGGAGGCATTGGCGGAATTCCCTGATTTAAGGCTTTTGATTGCCCCTCGCCATCCGGAGAGGGCAAAGGATATAGAAACGCTTATCCTCAGGTTCGGGTTTAATCCGGTTTTGGTGAGCGGGTTAAGCGGTTCGCAAGCGGGTGCTTTGAATTCACGCGCTGTTTTTGTCTTGGATATTATCGGCCAGCTTATACCCTTTTACGCTGCCGCGGATATTGTCTTTGTGGGAGGCAGCCTGGTAAAAAAAGGCGGGCAGAATTTGTTAGAGCCGGCTGCCTTTGCCAAACCGATTATCTTCGGCCCTTATATATTTAACTTTAAAGATATCGCGCAAATGCTCTTAGAGAATAACGCGGGTATCTTAGCGGCAGGCGCTAAAGAGCTGGCGGGCTCCTTAAAGGATTTGTGCGGGAATCATCCCAGGGCGGCAGAGCTTGGAATGAACGCCAAGAAGCTTATCCCGCAAAATCAGGGAGCGGCTAAAAGAAACATAGGGTTGATACGCGGCATAATGGCGCGCTTTTAGAACGCGCTCCAAAACAGGGGGTATCGCGGCTATGAAAAACGCTCATACGCTTACAAGAAAAGTATTCTTTCTGGCAGTTATAATTTTTTTATCCTTGAGCCGGCTTGCCATTTGCCAGGAAAAGAAGGCGAGCCATCCCGCAGGCTGGTTTTCCAAAAAGGAATTCAGCGCTTGTGTAAATTTCTTGAAGAACCCCGACCTCTATAATAGAGCCATAAGCTATATCCAGAGGGAAAGAAGGGAAAGGGCCGGAGTTCAGCCTGAGCAGGGGAAAGCCATTGTTTTGATTTTTACTGATTTATTTTTATCGCTATCGGCCTTATGCCTGACGCTGCGGTTAATCGCCGGAGTGAAAACCTTTTTATATAAGAAATATCTGTGGTTCTTATTTATTCTTAATTTTGGCTGGTTTATCCTTTTGACGGTTTTTAAAGGAGTGTGGGAGGCCCTCTATTTTATGGTTATCAGGCTTGAGCCGGGCTTATTTGGCGTTATCCAGGATAATTTCACGCTTATGGTAATAGCGTTTTCATTCTTCGCGTATCAATGGCTCCTGGCCAGGACATTCTCCTTGCGTTTTTTCGGGGCATTGCGGGTTCTTTTTGTTTCGCATCTCTTTTATCTCATCGCTGCCTTTATACTTTTTATCTCTTTAAGCTTTACAGGAACCGATTGGCCTCAAGCGCTTAAAGAAAATATTGGCCCGTCGGCTATGGCGAAGGGATGTATTTCGGATATAGGCAAAATCTCAGCCCGAGGAAATGTGCTGTCTCTCTTCAGGCTAAGGGCCTTTCATTTATAACGATGGGTTTGCGCGGATATTTTTACAACCTGGCTACCGATAAAGAAAAAGGCCGTGTAGCAGGCATATTCAATATCTTTCTGCTCATTCTGTCTTTTGTTTACTCCCAAGGTTTGAGGTTTTTGATTTTTTTCTATTCTTTGAGAGCTTGTCGTTTAAGCTGTAAGGTTGTGAGTGTGGGTAATATTACTTTAGGCGGAACGGGAAAAACTCCCTTAGTTGAGCTAATCGCGCGGTATTTAAAACAGCAGGGGCACAAGGCCGCGATACTTACCAGAGGTTATAAAATAAGGGCCGGAGACAGGAGACATGAGACCGGAGACCGCGAACCAATTGGCGACGAGCCGCGTATGCTCTCTAAGAATCTGGGAGATATCCCGGTTATCGTGGACGCGGATAGAATCCGAGGGGCGGATAAGGCGATACGCGAATACGGAGCAGATGCGGTAATACTGGATGACGGCTTTCAACAATGGAAGATAAAGAAGGACCTGGAGATTGTGGTGATTTCCGCGGTTAATCCCTTTGGCAACCGGCATATGCTTCCGCGGGGAATTTTGCGCGAGCCGCTTTCTTCGCTTAAGCGGGCGGATTGTTTTGTGCTTACCAAAACCGATTTCAGCCCAAAAGTGCAGGCGCTCAAAGCTTCCTTAGGCTTAATTAATCCGCGGGCGCAGATTGTTGAGTCTATCCATAGCCCGGTGGGGCTTTATCCGTTCAACCAGCCTGACGCGTTATTGGGCGCGGATACCTTGAAAGGAAAAACCATAGCCTTGATGTGCGGTATCGCCGATCCGGATTCCTTTGAGGGCACGCTTAAGCGCTTATCGGTTAATATCGGTTTGTCGTTTAGATTCCCAGACCATTATCCGTATCAGGAGAGGGACATTGAAGAGATATGCGGGAAATCCCGGGACAGAAATATAGAAATTGTGGTAACTACGGAAAAAGACGCAAGCCGTATTCCGCGCTTAGCCTTACCTGAAGGCCCGCGTATTTTTGTGTTGAAGATACAGTTACGGATAACGAGCAATGAAAAAGAGTTTATTAACAGAATATTGCGTATATACCCTGGCTAGGTTTCTTGGGTTTATAGTAATCTCCTTGCCCCCCAGGGCGAATTACGCCCTGGGTAAGATTGCCGGCATCCTGGGCTATTCCTTGCTCCATAAGAAAAGGAGGATCGCGCTAAAAAATTTAAAGACGGCTTTTTCCCGCCAATTGAGTTATGGCGAGTTGGAGCGGGTCGCGAAAAAATCATTTATCAGCCTGGCCTTAAATATAATTGAGGCGCTCTATATTCCGCGCATAGACAGCCGGTACATCAACCGCTATGTGCGGATTGAAAACCAGAAATATTTAGATGACGCCCTGAAAACTGGCAAAGGGGTAATCCTCCTGTCGTACCATTTAGGAAATTGGGAGTTGGCAAATATCGTCTGCGGCCTTCAGGGATATACCTACAAGGTAATTGTTAACGAGCAAAGATATCCTCTGCTCAATGAGCTGCTCAACAGGGCAAGAGAGTCAAAGGGCTGCAAAACTATTCCCCGCGGGGTCGCGCTTCGCCAGATAGTAAGGGCGCTTAAGGATAATGAAGTGGTGGCGATGGTGGGTGATCAGGGAGGAAAAGAGGGGCGTTTAAGCAACTTTTTCGGAACGCCTGCCTCTACCCCAAGCGGTTTTGTGCGGTTTGCTTTGTCCACAGGGGCAGCGGTTATACCGGCTATCATCGTAAGAGAACGCAGGTTTTCCCACCGGATTATTTTAGAGTCGCCTCTAAAGATAGGCGAGGCGGATGAATCAAGAGAGAATGTAGAGGAATACCTCGCTTTATCAAACCGTATTTTAGAATATTACGTATCCCGCTACCCGCAGGAGTATTTCTGGTTTTATAAAGTATGGAAATATTCCTCACTTAGGCAGGCGGCAGTCTTAAGCGACGGCAAGGCCGGACATTTAAGGCAGTCGATTTCGGCGGTAGGGGCAGTAAGCGGCGGAACGGAAAGGTCAGTAGTCAGCAGCACCGTAGAGATAAAGTTTAAAAATAAGTTTACCAGGGTGATGGCGCAGGTTTTCTTAGCCTGTGGAGCCGATATTTTGGAATTCTGCCTTAAGGGGGAATCTTATCTGGCATTAAGAAATGCCCGTCCGGATTTAGTGGTTTCCTGCGGTTCATCATTAGCGGGGATAAACCTGTTTTTGGCAAAGGAGAACCTGGCAAGATCGGTATGCATAATGAAACCGAGCCTGTTCGGGCTCAAGAAATTTGATTTAGTGATTGTGCCGGAGCATGACCGGCCTGCGATAAGAAAAAATATAGCGGTAACTCTCGGCGCGCTCAATCTGATTGACGAAGAATACTTAAAAGAGCAGTCGGTTCGGCTTAAAGCCATCATCGGGGATATCGGCTCTAAAATATCTATTGGTTTGTTGTTGGGGGGGGATACCAAAAGATACCGCCTCTCTCTTATAGGCACGCGGGAGGTTGTCAAAGAACTGAAGAAGACCTGCCTGGATACGGATGCCTGCTTGTTAGTTACTACCTCGCGCAGGACTCCGAAAGAAATAGAAGATTTAATTAAGGCTGAGCTAAAAGGTTTTGAACGGTGTAAGCTTTTAGTCATTGCCAACGAACGTAATATTCCAGAAGCGGTAGGGGGTATCCTTGGC
>SCPY01000100.1 GCA_004299495.1 bacterium
GATTTCCGAGGTTTTGATTGAAGAATCCATAATCGGCTGGAAGGAGTTTGAGCTTGAAGTGATGCGGGATAAAAAAGATAATGTGGTGATTGTCTGCTCCATTGAGAATTTTGACCCCATGGGAGTGCATACGGGGGATTCTATCACGGTTGCCCCGGCGCAGACGCTTACGGACAGGGAATACCAGAAGATGCGCGACGCGGCAATCGCCTGCATCCGTGAAATCGGCGTTGAGACCGGCGGCTCAAACATTCAATTTGCGATACATCCTGATAGCGGCAGGATGGTGGTTATTGAGATGAATCCCCGCGTCTCGCGCTCATCCGCCCTGGCCTCCAAAGCCACAGGTTTTCCTATTGCCAAGATCGCGGCAAAGCTTGCCGTTGGCTATACCTTAGATGAAATCCCCAACGACATTACCAAGGTTACCCCGGCATCTTTTGAGCCGTCAATAGATTATTGCGTAGTCAAAATCCCCCGCTTTGCCTTTGAAAAATTCCCCGCCGCGGATAGCAGTTTAGGGATTCAGATGAAGTCTGTAGGCGAGGTAATGGCTATCGGCAGAACTTTTAAAGAGGCCCTGCAAAAAGGAATCCGGGGTTTGGAAATTAAGCGCGACGGCTTCTGCGGCATAAAATATAAGGATAAGCAGGAATTGGAAGAAAGGCTAAAAACCCCAAACGCCGAAAGGCTGTTTTTCCTTTATGAAGCGCTCAAAGAGAATTATTCCCTGGATAAGCTTTACAGCTTGACTAAAATTGACAGATGGTTTTTGCAAAACCTAAAAGAGGTTGTTGAGGCGGAATCAGGAATCAGCGCGGAAAACCTTCTTAAGGCAAAACAGATGGGTTTTTCAGACAGGCAGATTGCCAAGGCGCTGGATACCGAGGAAGATAGGATTAGGGAATTGAGAAAGCAAAAGGGAATCGAGCCGGTATATAAGCTGGTAGATACCTGCGCCGCGGAGTTTGAGGCCTATACGCCGTATTATTATTCTACATATGAAACGCCGTTTGTGGTTTCGGGTGCCGGGCCTCGGGTCCCGGCTCCGGAGGATGAAACAAGGAAGTCCGCTAAGAAAAAGATTATAATTCTGGGAGGCGGGCCAAACAGGATCGGCCAGGGAATTGAATTTGATTATTGCTGTGTTCACGCCTCCTTCGCCCTGAAAGAGCTGGGCTATGAGACCATTATGGTGAACTCAAACCCGGAAACCGTCTCTACGGATTACGACACCTCGGATAAATTATATTTTGAGCCCCTGACCAAAGAGGATGTCTTAAATATCATTGATAAGGAAAAGCCTGACGGGGTTATCGTGCAGTTGGGGGGCCAGACCCCTTTAAATTTAGCAGTTCCGCTTGAAAAAGCCGGGGTGAAGATTATCGGCACCAGCCCCGATTCTATAGACCGGGCAGAGGACAGGAAGCGCTTCGCGCAGTTAGTGGAAAAATTAGGCCTGATTCAGCCTGCCTGCGGCACAGCGGTAACCGTTGATGAGGCAAAAGCAATCGCCAAAAAAATCGGTTATCCGGTTTTGGTCAGGCCGTCTTATGTTTTGGGCGGCAGGGCAATGGAGATTGTTTATGAGCCGGCAGCGCTTGAGCATTACATCCAAAATGCGGTTTGGGCGTCTCCGGAGCGGCCGGTATTAGTGGATAAATTTATTGAGGATGCCATTGAGGTGGACGTGGATATGATTGCCGATGGCTCAACCTTTGTTATCGGAGGCATCCTGGAGCATATTGAAGAGGCGGGGGTGCATTCCGGGGACGCGGCAATGGTTTTGCCGGCGCATACATTATCCGATGAGACCATTAACAAAATCCGCCAATATTCGTATGCCCTGGCAAAGGAATTACAGGTTGTCGGTTTAATGAATGTGCAATACGCGGTGAGAAACGGCACAGTGTATATCCTGGAAGTGAATCCCCGCGCCTCCCGCACCGTTCCCTTTGTCTCCAAGGCCATCGGTGTGCCCTTGGCCAAGTTAGCGGCCAAGGTAATGGCAGGCGAAAAGCTAAAAATTTTAGGTTTTACCGAAGAGATAACACCCAAACATATTTCAGTTAAGGAATCGGTGTTTCCCTTTGTAAAATTCCCCGGTATTGATATTACCTTAGGCCCGGAGATGAAATCTACCGGCGAGGTAATGGGCATTGACAAAGATTTTTCCAAGGCCTATGCCAAAAGCCAATTAGCCGCTTATCAGAATCTTCCCGGGAAAGGAACGGTCTTTATCAGCGTAAAAGACAAAGACAAGCGGCCATTGATCGTTTCCGCGGCCAGGCGCTTAAGGGATTTAAAATTTGAAATTATCTCTACAATCGGAACCGCCAAGTTTTTAGAAAGTAACGGCATCGCGGCCCGGACCATCCGGCGGGTAAGCGAAGGAAGGCCGAATCTGCTGGATTTAATCAAGCAAGGCAAGATCCATTTAATCATTAATACTCCTTCGGGCAAGATTCCCCGCCAGGATGAAGTAAAAATCCGTTCAAGCGCCATTGCCTGCGGAGTGCCGGTAGTTACCACTTTGCCGGGGGCAGAGGCATGCGCGCGGGGAATTGAGGCGTTGATTAAGCATAAGCTGGATGTGAAGCCGATACAGCAGTATCATAAAAAAGCCGCCAGGCCGCAAAGTCACCAGCCGCCAGAGAGGGATTAGGCCATGGAGAAGATAAAAATAAAAACAGAAAGCCGCACGGAGCTAATTGATATCACCGATAAGATTCAGGCGATAGTCAGCGCTTCTAAGGTAAAGGACGGCGTGTGTTTTATATTCTGCCAGCACACTACCGCGGGGCTGACGATTAATGAAAATGCCGACCCGTCCGTAAAGGCGGACATCGTCAATGCCCTGAATAAATTAATTCCTCATAACGCCAATTATCAGCATGCCGAAGGAAATGCCGACGCGCATATAAAATCTTCCCTCTTTGGCGCGTCTTTAAACATTTTTATTGAAGAAGGCTCGCTTGCTTTGGGCACCTGGCAGGGGATTTACTTATGCGAGGGCGACGGCCCGCGCATAAGAGAGGTGTGGGTTAAGATAATCTAAAAAGGAGTAGATAGTGCCGGAATTGCCCGAAGTGGAAACCGTAAAAAGGGATTTGGAAAAAGTAATCGTAGGCAAGAAGATTACCGAGGTCTGTGTGCATAACCCCAGGGTAATCCGTGAGCCGTCAGAAGAGAAGTTTAAGAAAGGGTTGAGCGGAGCGGTAATTAAAGGCATCTTGCGCAAGGCCAAGGTCTTGATTCTGGAGTTGTCTAACGGAAAATCCCTGGTGGTCCATCTGAAGATGACCGGACAGCTGGTGTATCCGGGGTCAGCCGAAAAAAGCCGGGTGAGTTTTTGCCTGTCCGACGGAAAGATATTAGATTTTAACGACCAGCGCTTGTTCGCGGACCTGCGCCTGTTAGATGACTGGAGAAATTTAAAGTTCATCCAAGGCCTAGGCCCCGAACCGTTTGATATCGCCACGGGGCAATTCAAAACAATGCTTTCTTCCAAAAAAACCAAAATCAAGCCTCTTTTGATGGACCAAACCTTTATTTCCGGCATAGGCAACCTCTATGCCGCGGAGAGTTTATTCCGGGCCAAAATTCATCCGGAGCGTCCGGCGCAAAGCTTATCGGATAAGGAAAAGGAGTTGCTTTTTAGTGAGATAAAGGCTACCCTGAAAGAGGCCATCCATTACGGCGGCTCTTCAATAGATGATTATGTGCGCCTTTCAGGTGAGCGCGGTAATTATGCCCGGCACCATAAAGTCTACGGCCGGGAAGGTAAGCCCTGTATAGCCTGTAAAGGCCCTATTAAAAGAATTTCCCTGGGGGGAAGAGGGACATATTTTTGCCCTCAATGCCAGCGATAAGATTATGAAAAAAAGGTTAAGGCTAAGCGGCGTATTAATTTTTTTGGCAACTTGCCTTGTGCTTGTTTTTCCTAAGCTGTTCCTGCGCCCCGACACGCTTAATCCGCTTAATGATATATCGGAGGTATTCGGCTTTGCCCTGGTTTTGTTCGGCTCGCTTTTAAGGATTTCCGGCCGCGGCTATAAGGCGGAGCATTCAAAAGAAGGGAAAGCGCTGGTAAAAGACGGGCCGTACGGATTAGTGCGTAACCCCATGTATTTAGGGATCGCGATGATAGGCTTAGGCATAGTCTTAGTGCTTTTTCGATGGTGGACGAGCGCCATTTTTATTTTAATTTTTACCCTGCAATATATTCTGCTTATCTTTAAAGAGGAAAAGCGCCTGGCCGATAAGTTTGGGCAGGAGTATAAAAATTACATTAACTCAATCCCCCTCATTTTACCGAAAATTAATACCATTCTCACTAAGGACATGAGGAGTATATTGCCCCTGAAATTATCCTGGGTCAAGAAGGAAATAGGCACCGTCCTTGGCATTATTTTGGGATTGTTGGCGCTTGAATCCTGGGAAGACATCCGTGTTCAAGGGCTGGCCGCCTATAAGGAGGAATTGTTCGCCTTCTCATTGCTCATCGCGTTGTTTTTTATGCTGACGGCATACCTTAGGCAGGAATAAGGAATACAAATGTTTCAGGTAAACGCACGGCTGCTTTATAATAAAAGAATAAAGAAAAACTGCCATGAAATGGCCTTATCCGCGCCGCAAATAGCCAAAAGCGCCCTGCCCGGGCAGTTTATAAATATCAAGGTTACGGATGGCCTTGAACCGCTGTTAAGAAGGCCGTTTAGCATACATCAAATTTACAGGCAGGACGGGATAAAAATTTTGTATGAAGCAATAGGCAAAGGCTCAAAGGCCTTAGCGCGCAGAAAATCCGGAGAATCTTTGGATGTAATCGGGCCCTTAGGAAACGGTTTCAAATTAGGCCGGGGGCCGGGGGCCGGGGGCCGGAGACATGTTTTGGTTGCCGGCGGGATGGGCACCGCTCCGCTGGTGTTTCTGGCAGAAAGATTAGCGGAGGCCAAAAACCAAAAACCAAAAACCAAAACTTTAGTTCTTCTTGGCGCAAGGACAAAAGATGATATCCTCTGCGAAAAAGAATTTAAGGAATTAGGATGCGAGGTCAGGATTGCTACCGATGACGGCTCCCGTGGATTTAAGGGTTACGTTTCAGAGCTTCTTAAGGATGAACTAAACGCTATCCGCTATCCGCTATCCGCTATTTATGCCTGCGGACCTACGCCTATGCTTAAAGAAATCAGCCGTATATCTCAGGAATACGATATTCCCGCCCAGATATCCCTGGAGGCGCATATGGCCTGTGGAATCGGGGCGTGTATGGGTTGTGTCATAAAAACGGCGCGCAACGCGCTACGCGCTACGGAATACGAATACAAGAGGGTTTGCAAAGAAGGGCCGGTGTTCGAGGCAAGCCGGGTTATCTGGGATTAAAATAAGAATGAATCCGAACTTAAAGGTAAACATTGGAAAGCTGAACTTAAAAAATCCGGTTCTGGTGGCCTCGGGGACATTTGGCTACGCAGAGGAATTCAAGGATTTTATAGATTTAAAAAAGTTAGGGGCGATTGTAACCAAGACCATAACCTTGAATCCGCGCAAAGGAAATCCCCCGCCGCGCACCTGCGAAACGCCCGCGGGGATGCTGAATTCTATCGGCCTGGAGAATCCCGGCATTGAGGGTTTTCTTAAAGAAAAACTGCCCTTTTTGAAAAAGCTCGGCGTTCCTATAATCGTAAGCATTGCCTCGGAAGGCGGGCAAGAAGAGTTCATAACCCTTGCTAAACGTTTAGATAAAATCAAAGAAATATCCGCCATTGAGTTGAATATTTCGTGTCCGAATATTAAAGAGTCCGCTAGGTTAATTTCCCAAGACGCGAAAACTACTTATAAAGTTGTGAAGGCGGCGCGCAGCGTTACGCGAAAAACGCTTATCACCAAGCTTTCGCCCAATGTAACTGATATCGCCGAGATTGCTTTAGCCGCCGAAAGAGCCGGAAGCGACGCGGTTTCTCTGGTTAACACCTTAGCCGGAATGAGTATAAACGTAAAAACCGGAAAGCCAAAAATCGCCGCCATAGCCGGTGGATTGAGCGGGCCGGCAATCCGTCCGGTTGCCGTCAGGATGGTTTGGGAAGTATATCAGAAAATAAAAATCCCCGTCATTGGGATGGGTGGTATAATAGACACGGAAAGCGCCCTGGAGTTTTTGATTGCCGGCGCAAGCGCCGTGTCAATAGGCACCGCGAACTTCATCAATCCCCGGTCTACGGCAGAGATTATTTCCGGCTTGAGAGATTACATAATCCAGAATAAAATTAGCGATATTAATGAGCTTGTGGGAAGCCTAAGAGTATGAACGGAAGACGGATTATTCTCGCCTTAGATGTTGAAAATTTCTCCAAAGCCAAGCGTTTTGTGAACCTGCTTTATCCCAAAATTAAAATTTTCAAGGTCGGTTTACAGCTTTTTATTGCCAGCGGGCCGAAGATAGTTGAGTTTATCCGGCAAAAAGGAGCTGAGGTTTTCCTGGATTTAAAGTTTTTTGATATTCCCAATACTGTGGCCAATGCAACGCGCCAGGCAGTTCGGCTTAAGGTAAAGATGCTCACTTTGCATGTTTCCGGCGGAGAAGAAATGCTTAGGGCCGCGGCAAAGGCAGCGGCAGAGGAGTCAAGCCGCCTTAAAATAAAATCTCCGCTTTTAATCGGAGTTACGGTATTAACCAGCCAGAAGGCAAGCAGCGAAGAGGTGCTTCGCCTGGCGAAATTCGGCTTATCCTGCGGATTAGACGGCGTGGTTTGTTCCGCGCAAGAGGCAAGAAATTTAAGAAGCAAAATAAAGAAAAAATTTATCATGGTTACCCCGGGAATCCGCCCAGATAAAACCATACGCGACGACCAGAAGAGAACCGCCACCATAGCAGAGGCCCTGCGCTCAGGAAGCGACTTTTTGGTTATCGGCAGGCCGATCTTAGAGGCAAAAAATCCCTTGCAGGTAGTGGCAGAACAATGCTCTGTCACTGCAAATTGAAGAAGAAAGTATGGCAGAAGAGATCAGGGCGCTAATTGAGAAAATACAGCTGGAAGGCATTCAGGCCGCCCAGGCAAAAGCCGAAGCAGTTGCCGGGGAAGCGAATATCCAGGCTAAGGCAATTCTTGTTGAGGCAAAGCAAGAGGCGGATAAAATACTGAGTGAAGCGCAGGAAAAAATCTCTAAGATGCAGGCCTCGTCCCAGGCATCGCTGAAACAGGCAGCCAGGGACCTTTTGATTAAACTGCATGAGGAAATTAATTCAAGGCTAGAAAAGCTGATTGCCCTACGGGTGCGCGAGGCGCTCACCCCTCAGGAGTTAGCCGGGATTATCGGCAGATTGGTTTCGGACTTCTGCGCCAAGGAGAAGGGCCAGGTTATAATATCCGCAGGCAAGGAAGACCTGGAAAAAATACAAAAGAGCCTTCTGGAGGGCTTAAAAGAAGAGGTAAAAAAAGGCATTACCCTTTGCGCCGCTGAGGACATTTCCGCCGGATTCACCATCAGCTTTGACGCCGGACGCTCCAGTTTTGATTTCACCGATAAGGCCCTGGCAGAGCATTTGGCCGCCTATCTTAAGCCCGCGGTTGCAGACCTGCTGCAAGGCAAATAATATGGCCGGTTACTATCCCTATCTTATTTCCACTTTGCCTATGCTCCATTTTGGGATGAAGCCGTCTTTCTCCGGAGAAAGGTTTCTGGAGCTTTGCCGGCAGTTTATCCCCAGCGCGGACATTGAGGCGCTTAAAAAAGCCGCCATAAGCGGCGAGTACATTGACGCAAAGATCCATCCTACCTTAAAAAAATGGCAGGAATTTGATACCGGCTTAAGAAATGAATTGGTAAAAATCCGCTGCCTGCATAAACATGTAGCCTCCGAGAAATACCTGCGCGCCGAAGGATATGTCCCGGCGTACATTACTCACCTTGCAAGCACTGTCCATAGGACTCCGGATATCCTGGAGGCGGAAAAATTATTAGGCCAGGGAAGATGGTATTTTTTAGACGCCTTAAGCTTTGGCCATTATTTTGATTTGGATTTTTTGCTTATTTACGCCTTAAAGCTATTCATCCTGGAGCGCTGGGATAGAGCTATTACCGCGGATAAAGAAGCGGTTTTAGAAGAAGCATTAGCTAAAAGTTAAAATAGAGAGAAATGACAGAGCAGAGAAAAGGCCGCATCACAAAAATTATCGGAAATATGGTAGCCGCGCAAACCGACGCGCACATTATCCAGAATGAGGTGGCTTTTATTTTGCACGGAAAAGAGCGCCTGAAGAGCGAGGTGATCCGTATCCGCGGCAATCTTGCCGAGATGCAGGTCTTTGAAAATACCTCAGGGCTAAAAATAGGCGAAGAGGTGGAGTTTACCGGAGAGCTCCTTTCTGTGGATCTTGGCCCCGGGCTTTTGGGCCAGATATTTGACGGCCTGCAGAACCCTCTTCCGGATTTAGCCAAAGAGTGCGGTTTCTTTTTAAAGCGGGGGGTTTATCTGGAGGCCCTTTCCTCAGAGTCAAAATGGGAATTTACTCCCCTGGTAAAATCCGGAGCCCGCCTGCGCGCGGGAGACAGGATAGGTTTTGTCCCGGAGAAGATTTTTAAGCACTATATTATGGCGCCCTTTCATTTAGCCGGGCATCTTGAGCTAACGCGCATCAGCCCCAAGGGCAGCTATAGTTTAAAAGAGCCGATTGCCCAATTAAAAGACGAAGAGGGGCGCTTTCACGATGTTTTTCTCAAACAAACCTGGCCGATTAAGATTCCCATCCAGGCCTACGCGGAAAAATTAAAACCTCAGGAGCCGCTGGTGACCAAGATGCGGCTGATTGATTCTCTGTTTCCGGTTGCCAGGGGCGGCACCTATTGCGTCCCGGGCCCCTTTGGCGCGGGAAAAACCGTGTTACAGCAATTGACCAGCAGGCATGCCGAGGTAGATATCGTGATTATCGCCGCCTGCGGGGAGCGCGCGGGAGAGGCGGTTGAGACCTTAAAGACATTCCCGGAAATCATTGACCCCCGCACCGGAAAACCCTTGAGCGAGCGCACCGTGATTATGTGTAACACCAGCTCTATGCCTGTGGCGGCGAGAGAATCCGGGGTTTATACCGCGGTAGCCATCGGAGAATATTACCGGCAGATGGGCCTAAATGTGTTATTGCTGGCAGACTCAACTTCCCGCTGGGCGCAGGCAATGCGCGAGATGTCCGGCCGGCTGGAGGAGATTCCCGGCGAAGAGGCGTTTCCCGCGTATCTTGAATCGCGTATCGCTTCTTTTTACGAACGCGCGGGGATTGTGCGCCTTCGCGACGCAAGCATTGGCTCCCTTACCATCGGCGGGACGGTAAGCCCGGCAGGCGGCAACTTTGACGAGCCGGTGACCCAGGCGACCCTGAAGGTGGTGGGCGCCTTCCACGGCCTTTCCCGCGAACGTTCGGATGCCCGCAGGTATCCGGCAATTGACCCGTTAATCAGCTGGAGCAAATATCCCGGATTCATTGAAGAAAAACAGGAAGATCGCGGACATCAGATTTTGCGCAAAAGCTATGAGGCCGCCCAGATGATGAAGGTTATCGGCGAGGAAGGGACATCCTTGCCGGATTACATAGATTACCTGAAAG
>SCPY01000009.1 GCA_004299495.1 bacterium
GAGGGCCAGAATGGCAATTATTTAGCCTCGTCCCAAGTCCACCCATCAGCACAACTACCAGCATATTATTATCTAAAATCCATGCCATTATTTACCTATTTTGCCTTCGCCATGAAAACCTAAAATTCTATCTTATGAAAATATTCGATACTTCAAAAATGAAAAAACAAAAACCGGAATAATGTATGTTCATTCCATTAAGGATTTCTGTCATAATATTTTCCCTACGCTAATTATTTCTATCTTTTTTTAAGATACTGTGCCATTCGTATTGCATCAAAGAAAAGAGAAGACGGATTCTTAAGATATGACATAACCGGGACGCACCTCATCAAATTAAACATATTGGTATTTATTTTATAGCAGATATCGAACGTCTCATCTGCAAGCCTATAAAATTCCTCATCGGTCAGCGTAGTTGTTAAATTCATCACGGTACTTTTTATTGAATCGCCGCGCCAGGCGTTCGTCAGGTCAAGCAATCCGCGCGCGATGCACTGCTCATAACATACAGTTCCTGGTAAAGGCAAAAGCACGCTGCAATAGACACGATTCGGCCGTAACTCCTGAATTATGCCCTGCGTCAACCTAATATCATATTCCGTCTCCGTGGGAAATCCTACCATTACATAGACTGCGGTTGAAATCTTGTATTTCCTAAAAATAGGAAAAAGTTTTCTTACTATATCAAAATCAATATTCTTATTGACTATCCGGAGAATTCTCTGGCTTCCGCTCTCAATGGCGACGTTAACCTTTACGCACCCCGCCTCAACTATCTTTCTGAATATCGTCTCATCCAACAAATTTATGCTCGTTATGCAATCCCAGTTTATCCTAATTTTGTCCTTGATGATAATATCGCATAATTCTACCAGCCATTTTTTGTTCAAAGTGAAGCAATCATCACAAAAAGTTAAAAATCTCCCTTTCTGGCTGGCGATAGTATGCTTTATCTCCTTGATAACATTATCGGGAGACCTCATTCTCACGCGTCTAGCCCACATGTTATTGGTCGCGCAGTAATTACAGTCGTACGGGCAACCCCTCGATGCCATTATGGCAGTCTTGGGATGGGGAATAAGTTCGTCTCCTTTTTTATAATAGCAAAAAGATGGCCATGGCAATTTATCGAGGTCTTCGATAAATTGCCTGCGTTCGTTGACCTTTATATTGCCGGAAGAATCCCTATATACCAAGCCTAAGATGCTTTCCGGGCGAAAAGAGGCCGGATTTTCTAATTGCCGCGCAAGCTCAGCCATTGTTATCTCGCCTTCGTCCCTGATTACGAAATCCAGATTCTTGTCATTCTCAAGCATATCTTTGGCGTATACTTGAGAATGATGGCCTCCCACCACCGTATAAATACGAGAGGCAACACTCTTTGTTATCTTAAGGAGCTTAAAAACGCTTTTCGCCTTGACCGAGGGTATTGAGATGCCAACGACATCCGGCCTGAAAATCCTGAGCACTTCTATATAATCCTGCCATATCCTGTGATTTGAAGCATCAGAAACTTCTTGAAGATAATTCTCATACTCTGCTTTTATTGCACTTGCCGACAAGGGATTTAGAAATGGAATGGACATATCGCCGTCCAGATTAAGGTATAGGGAATCGTGCCCTTCGTTTTTCAGATATGACGTTATATACGCAAGACCCAAAGGATAGACGGTCGATGGGGTAGAGCCCTGTAAGCGGTAGAACGGAGCATCAACCAATAATATCTTCATTGGACATATCCGGTTTGACAAACAACTTATAAATACTTTTTATCCGCGCATACCACGGAGAATGATTGCAAAAATCTTTCCGATACCACTGCCTTCATCATATCCTGGCGTTTTCCTTATCCTTTACGTAGAAAACCTAAAAAGCAATCTTAGGAAAATAATAAGTTATGCATTGCGATAATACCGAAACAGATGCCTAAAGAATACTTATTGACACCGATAACGGAAAAGGGCGAAAGCTTGCATTCTTATCTATGTGTTCAAGCAATTCACATAAAACAACGGCGTCAAATTAACGCGGCTTGAATTCCATATGAACCGCGTCGGCTAATATATATGCCCGGTGCGTATTTCCGGCTTTGGCTTCCTTAAGCGCTGGCTCAAACCTATCTGCGTCCAAACTGAAAGCCAGCCTGCAATGCAAGAGAAGAAAATTTATTCCCGAACCGATATCCAGCACGCGGCGGAAATTCTTTAATTCCCTCCTCAAAAAAGAATGTGTTTACAGCGGGAGACTCATTATTTTGGAACGGCATAAGCGCATCAACCAGCTGTCTTTTCCAGCTTTCCGCTCCATATCTTTATCCCTAAAAAAATATATTAAGATTAATATCAACCCGCGGTGGACTGCCTTATCGTATAAAAGAAAATATATTTTCCGAACAACTTATAAATAGTTTTTATCCGCGCCTGCCCTTCGAATGATTGTAAAAATGTCTTCGGATCGGAACCTTCGCCTTTTTCTAATATTATGTAAAAAAATCGCTGCGGCTCCATAGTCAGCCCGGCTTCCTTGGCGTGATAATTATTTTGAATATACCCGAAGAGTTCAGGGCTATCTACCTTTAGGGTTTGCGCGAATTCCGCCGGATAAATACAAATATACCTTATATTCAGCCTTCTTTCTTTCTCCTTAAATGCCTCTAAATCAGATTCCCATCCCACATATCTTCTGGCGTATCTGGATATGGCATTTCCCTGCGAATGGGTAAAAAGAAATATACGCTCATCCGGATTTGTAAATTCCTTGAGAGATTCGCCTGCGACATCCAGCCCTAAAAAGACAGTAGCGTGCATCCCTTTTAGCGAATTATATATAAAAGGCGCGGATATGGCTATCATTATAGCAATCATCCCCACCGCGACATCCCTTTTAATTATTTTTCCCGCGGCTTCAGCAATCCGCGATACTGCGTAAACGCTGGAAACGCAGACCAGGGGAATAAACGGCATATAGTAAAAACATGCCTGGCGCAGGGACTCGCCATAAAACATTCCGTAGGGAATGACCGCAAAAGCCCATCCGATAATATAGCGCTCTACCGGTTTTTTTCTCCTTAACAAAGCGAATGCTATTCCTAAAAATGCGGTAAGTGTAAACACGGGGGTGAAGTTTTCTACTGATATGTAGCGCCATATCGCGGCGCCGTAATTTTTCCAGTAGCCGGAAGTAAATACATAAAAAGGATTGAATCCGGCGGATAGTTTTATACCCGGGCCAGGGCCATGCCTTAACCATAAAATGGAGAATAAAATAATCAAATAAGGGGCTGACGCCGCTATCACTGCTTTTAAAAAATCCTTTTTGGTTTTAGCCGTATTTTTCAAATGGACACAAAATAAAAGCGGAAAGGCGCCTATAATGAAATTTGGCTGATAAAGCCAGGCAACCAGAAATGCCAATGCTCCCGAAATCAGATTGCCGCGAAGATAAAGAAAACTTCCTAAAAGCATAAAAAAAAGAGCAGGGCTCTCCGGCTGGATATTGCGGGAGAAAAAAACCGCTATAGGCATAATAGCCGTTAAAAAACAGGCGGACAGAGGAGAATATATATCGCTAAAAAGCCTTTTTGAAATAAAATACATAGTGAGAACGCTTAATAGCCCGAACAGTATGCCGCATAATCGCACAGACCAAAGATTTTCCCCAAATAACTTCCAGGATATTATTGCCTGATAGGCAACCAGGGGCACTCCTGATGCGGCGCTGATTCCCGGATTATCTTCCAGTCCATTATAAAAATATGTCCGCCCCGTTAAGTAATCTCCGGTTTTAAGCATCTCTTGGGCCTGGCTTAAATATTCGTTTTCTTTCATATTGTGGTAACCGATAGAAGGATAATTTACATTATAAATTCTTAACGCGAACCCAGCCAGGACAATCAAAAATAAGGCTCCTGCCAACCTTAAATGAAAAGATATTTTATGCATTGCAATTTTTCCGGTCCTCGGGAGGCATAATAACCCGATCTTTCCGGATTTCTTCCTTAAGCAAAATCTTTTCTAACCATACATACAGTATGGAAAAGAAGTACTTGCGGCTTAGCTCTTGGATGCGGTATTTACTCACCCCGCTTTCCCTGCCATTCCAATTAATAGGGACTACCGCGTAAGAAAATCCTCTGGCTATTGCCTTAAGAGGCATCTCTACGGTAATATTAAAATATTGTGAGACTAAAGGCTGCATAGCCCTTATCGCTTTAATTCTATACGCTTTAAATGCGTTTGATACATCATTGTATTTGATTAAAAACAAAAGCTGTATTAACTTATTGCCTAATCTGTTTAAAATAAGTTTTATTTTAGGATATTCCGTCACTTTGCTTCCCTTTATAAAACGAGAGCCAAAGACGCAATCATATCCTTCAAGAATTTTATTGTAATATTTTACTACGTCTTCGGAGTCATCCGAACCGTCACCCATAAAAATTACAACGATGTCCCCGGAAACATTATCCAGGCCAGTTTTTATCGCTCTCCCAAAGCCATTTGGCGCGGGAGAATCAATAATCTTAATTCCGCGTTGCGAACAAAAGAGTTCATTCAGCTCCCGGGCAGTAGAATCTGTGGAATTGTCATTTACTAAAACAATTTCATGCTCTATGGATTTAGATTTCAATTCTTCGGCAAGAATGCTCACTACTTTTCCAATGCATCCCTCCTCATTACGCACGGGAATAACCACGGAAAGTTTCATTTTTTCTCCAAAAACAACAAGCTGATGAAAAATGATGAAAAGATTGTTTGCAGTCCTATAACCGATAAAGTCATTGCGAATATAGACTCTCGTATCCTGTACAATGACCCAAAGTCTCTGGAAAACCACTCAAGGAAGATAAAAAGCATCACCGTAAAACCTATTATGAATATGCCTCCGCCCGCAAATATACCCCTTTCTAAATTAAAATGCCGCTTAAAAAACAAGGTAACCGCGTCATATTTCAGGAAACCTTGCTTGATTGCGAAAGTATGGGCGTATATCCCCAAGTGCAGCATCTGGTAAGAAAGAATGCTTATCACGCTGGCGAAGACCATAAGGTGCATGTCCCAGTAACGCCCCAGAAATAAAAAAGGCCCCTTAAGCAAGAGCGAGAGAATACATAGGCCTATGGCAAATCCAGTTATCCCCGGGATAAAATAAAGCCAGGCAGGGCAATACAAGAGCATGAACCGGATGTGCCTCCAGGCATCGGACAAAGGGATCAGCTTGGATTCTCCTTTACGGGGATAATAATTTATGGGGATTTCGGAAATCTTAAGATTGTGCCTGAGCGCCGAAACAACCATTTCGGTGGCAAACTCCATTCCCGCCGTCCTCAGCCTCATCTTACGGTACGCCTCAACGGTAAATGCGCGCAGTCCGCAATGGATATCCGAAAGCGCGGTATGAAAAAATAGGCGCGTCATACAGGAAAGGATGGGATTTCCGATATAACGGTGCGACCAGCTCATCGCGCCTTTCCTTATTCTGCCTTTAAAGCGCGAACCCATTACAAAATCATTGCCTGACTTTAAAGATTTAAGGAATTTCGGCATGTCATAAAAATCGTAAGTATTATCGCTGTCGCCGATTAATATGTACTTTCCTCTCGCCTCCTTTAGCCCCCGCAGATACGCGGCTCCGTAACCGCGCTGAGGCTCTAAAACTACCGTCGCGCCTTCCTGCTTCGCGATTTCGCTTGAGCGGTCAACAGAGCCGTTGTCCGCAACGATAATTTCACCCGCGATACCATCCCTGCTAAATACTTCCTTGATTTTTCTTACGCAGGCGCCAATCGCCTTCTCTTCATTTAAGCAGGGCATAACCACAGAAACTTCAATCTCTTTATTCATCGCTGCTCACCAGGCAATATCAAAGACTCTGATATAATTATTCCCCTCCTGCGCGTCCACAAAAGGCAGGAAATGCCTAAGCCCTTTGCCATTTAGAAAATAAAGGCGGACAAACATACTCCTGCCTAGCTCGGGATCAAGAAAAATAGACTTGTATCCGTCCTCCGCCTTAAAAATTAAAACAGAAAATATGACATTGGCATTGGGGTATGCCGTTTCAATAACGTTATTATCGTCTGCGACAAACGAACTCCGGGGAACCTGCCCGTTATTTGACTGCAGCGTGCGTTCACTTATATTGTAGGCGAGGCCGTTATCAAAAAAGACTATGCCGTCCTTTTCGCTCCCATTCGCCAACGGGCCGTAAAACTGAAGGCGGCGAGACAGCCACTCGCCGCGTTTTTTAGCCGAAATAAGAAATGCCTCCTGATAAAACTGCTGCATTTTCTGCTCGTCTCTGCCTAAATTTTTAAGGTTGTCTATAATTTTATCTTTTTCCCGATTGTCAAAATTCTGCGCAATATAAACTTTAGAGAAATCCCAATTTCCTAAATATGAGATTGCCGGTATCTTATAGGGCATGGTATGATCCACCACAAAATCAGCCCTTGCCGGGTTATGCGTAAGTATCTTGCTTACGTTTTCTATTACATCGGATGGTAAAAATTTTTGCAGGGCATCCCGTTTTTTTTCTGCCGGAGCCAAAAGCGCGTTCTCCAGCAGCAAAACAGACAATAATGGGTCCTTAAGGTATTCATCCATAATTTCAAACGCCTTATTTCCGCCGTTATTCAGCATTCTTAAAATGCTCACCGCTTCATTTTCATTATCGGTAAGCATCGCCTTTGCCATCCAGTAGACCTGAGGGGTAAAAGAGCTTTGCCCGTCAAAAATTACCCTGCGTTTTGACACCACCTTAAACCAATCGCCAAAATCCCACCAGGAGTTAATAATTGTTTCCCCGGGCGTCTTCTCTTTAATAAGATTTAATACCCTGTACCATGTATCGTCCATAAGGGGAAAAATACCTTTTGCCGCGTTATGCCCTTTGCTGATAAATCCCGCGTTTACGACAATAAGGACAGCCGCCACGACAGCTATGCCAATGGCGTTTCTTTTCTTCATAAGATATTCAAACATATCGTTCATAACCCAGCCCAATGATACCCCCAGGGGGATCAAAAGAAATACAATAAATCTTACGCCTCTTGAGGCGGCAAAAACCATAGAAATAAACCAGATAGCGATGATAATTATGGAATTGCGCTTAAAATCAGAATACGCGCGGCAAAACAAAGCGCGTATCAAAATAGCAAATAAACATACTACCGAAGGCACAAAAACCCATACCCCGCCCACTGAACGCTCTATTTCAAGAAAAGACGTCCTCCTTAATTCACCCACGGTAAAGTAAACATTTGGCCAGATAGAGGCAATTAATGGCTTATTCAGGGAGAGCGCCTCCTTTACCTGGTTAAATAATATTGCCAATGGCTCTCTGCCGGCCAGAACAAAAATACAAAAGAAACTTAATGATATAAATAAAGACACTGAAAAGAAATGCCGCTTTAACGGGTATAAATTTCCTTTTTTTTGATAGAAATATCCAAATCCCAGGCAAATCATAAAGATAAATTCATACAATATTATAAATAAGAAAACAAACCACCAATGGGTCCAGGTAAAACAAAACAGGCCAACCAGAAGGCTGGACAAACAAATCCAGAATAATTTACGCTTAAAATAAAGGCTCGCGCTGGAGAGAAGGTATGTCCACATAATCAACAACGGAAACAATAAATTCAGGATATCGGTATCAAACCATCCCGCGCAGCTGCGGGGGATAAACATGGGGGATAACCCCACAAATAAACATGAAGTTATCCCCGCGATATATTTTCCGTATTGGAAAGAGAAAAAAAACAGCGATACAATAAAGGCGTACATAAACAATAACGGAAGATAAAATAGAAAGCTGAACAGGGGGGGCTCCTTGAATACAGAAAAAACTTTGTAAAGAAAAGCCGATATATAATAAAGCAGGTGATCCCATGGCAAGAAGCTTCCTGACGGAGCAAGCATAAAATAATCCCACTGCCTGCCCGCTATCACTTCATCTCCGGGATACCCATGCCTGACCACATTCTCAA
>SCPY01000101.1 GCA_004299495.1 bacterium
TGAGAAACTTTTTCTTATATACCAACCCATAACAACCTCCTAATAAAAAAGCAACCCCATATTTAAGGAGTTGCTTTTATAGCATGTTTTTATTTTCCTAACATATTTTCTCTCTCTGTATTTGAATTTATTATACCATTATTATAAATAAATTTTAGTCTTTTTTTGAGTTTTCCTCATGAGTACGAAAACCAATTATTTTTCTTTCTTTCACTTGTGGTGGCTCTAACAGTTGTTTAATAGCCTAAAAAACAATAGCGAATTGTTTATCGTATTTCCTTTCCATCTTTTCAATCTTGCGCCTGAGGTCTGCATTAGTCAATAGCATTCGTTTTAGTTGAATAAAAGCCCGCATAATCTGGATATTGACCTGTATAGCTCTTTTACTATGCAGCACTCCCTACAACATAGCAACTCCCTGCTCAGTAAAAGCGTAGGGTAGCTTGCGCGCACCACCCCAACTTGATATGCCAATTTGGCACATCAAGTTTCGCAGTTCCTCTTTCGTTAATTGAAACATAAAGTCTTCTAGGAACCTATCAATATTGCGTCTTACTTGTCAGGTTAATTGGCTAGTGTCGACTTCATAAAGCTTCGCTAATTCTCTATCCAGCATTACCCTTTTACCGCGTATTAATAAAATCTTTGAAGCGATTACCTCTACCGAAATGATGTTAGACATTTTGTCCTCCTTCTGCTATTAATAGACGAAGAAAGGGGTAAAATCTAACATGAAATTTTACTTTCCATTCTGATTTTCTCCTGTTTCTCAACTTTCACTCACCAAGTGGCTCGGCATACCGCCGCTAGAAGGCGGTTTCTTATTTGTATCAGGCAGTATAGCGGACGAGCCCGTCTTAAAAACTTTTATTTTTTGAGTGTCAACAGAACTTGGAGCGAGGACGCTGGGGCTGGCGGCGCCGCCGCCCGCCGCCAGACCCAAGCCGAGCTGAACACGCACGGCATTGGCAAGAAGCGAGCGGCCTAGCGAGCGCCAAAGGAAGCCTTGCCAAGCAAGGCCGACTGGTGCATGGAAGATGTGGGAGAGCGCCCAAGCGCGCGGGGCATTATTTCATTGACGAGGAATTATTATTGTAGTAATCTGAAAGACGGTAAGTTAATTGACAAATAGCCTTTTGGGTATTCCTTAGACCAGGGGCACTAAATTACATCGACCTGGTCACACAGGAGGAAACGATGATGGAAAAAAGAAAATACGCCAGGGTCCCTGACGGAGCAAGGGTAGTTTATAAGGTAATGGGCGTAAAAGGCGAACACCTGACCCCTGCCCTGGATATGGGCAGCGGCGGCCTTAGGCTTCCCTTACAGGAAAAAGTAAAACCGGGAACGCTCTTAGAATTAAACATCTCGCTTCCTGACGACAAAGAGCCGTTCTTCGGGCTGGTAAAGGCGGTTTGGCAGAGCCCCGCGGCAACACAGGACAAAGACGGGCTGAGTTATTATGAGACGGGAATAGAATTTATAAAGGTAGGGCTGGAAAACAGGCGCAGAATAGTAAAATATGTTACTGACTATGCCAAAAAGAATAATCTATGATTTTGCTAATGCAAAATCCGGGTTAAATACGGCATAATGCCGAAGGAATCCCCAGGCTATGCGCCTCTAAAAGCTGACGATTATTAAAAATGTCCAACGTCCCCCCAACAGCCACCACCTCCCCCTTATCCAATAGAATCACCCTTGAACAAATCTCCAGGACCAGATCCAAATCGTGAGTGGCGATTATCTTGGTAATTTCAAGGCGCTTAAGGATATTTATTAAATCCCTCCTGTGCTTGGGGTCTAAATCGCTGGACGGCTCATCCAAAACTAAAATCTCCGGGCGCATTGATAAAACAGTGGCAATGGAAACCCTCTTTTTCTGGCCTATGCTGAGGTGATGGGACGGCCGGCCCTTGCAATCCAGCATATCCACTTCTTTAAGCGCCCCGGAAACCGCGTCCTGGACTTCCTGCTTACTGAAGCCCATATTCTGCGGGCCAAAGGCGACATCGTCAAAAACAGTGGGCATAAAGAGCTGGCTGTCCGGGTTTTGGAAAACCAATCCCACTTTCTTTCGTATCAAAGGCAGGGACTCTTTAGTTATCGCGCTGTCAGAAATCTTTATATGGTTGTTTCCCCGCAGGATGCCGTTTAGATGCAGTAAGAGCGTGGACTTACCCGCTCCGTTAGGGCCGATTATCCCGATACACTCCTTTTCAAAAACATCCAGACTGATATCCTTTAGGGCGGACGTCCCGTCAGGATAGCTAAAATTGAGATTCTTTATTTCAATTGCTTTCTTGGCCATTTTATCAGCGCGCTTTCATTAATTCCTAAGCGCCTACTCTCGCTAAAAATAGAAAACTTATTACTGCCAGCAAGAAATAAACATCCTTTGGCTTAATCTTAAAATCGTATATTGTTTTAACAGTGCCGTCAAAACCCCTGGCGCACATCGCCAGATACACCTCTTCCGCGCGTTCGTAAGTCCGCACAAACAAGACTCCCAGCATATTGGCTAAGGCCCTGGCATGAAACCAACGGCTGCCGCCTACGGTGCGCGATTCCTTCGCCTGCTTCATATGCTCAAGCTCATCCTGAAGAATAAACAGATAACGGTACATAAAAGAAACCACCATTATGAATATTGAGGGAACCTTAAGTTTTTCCAACGCCTTCAGGAGATGGATGAAGTTTGTACTGAAGGCAAGAAGCAGGGCGCAGAGAATGCACAGGTAGGCCTTTAGGAGAATATTGAAAAATCCGGTTAACCCTTCATAGCTTATTGAGAGATGCAGCGGCCCGAAAGAATGCGCCCATAGCGGCCTGCCGGGCCTGGCAAAAAGAATAAATAGGGACATCGCCGCGATAAAAGGCAGGGCCGTAAATGACCTCCGGAGAAACACCGCAAGCGGTATGCGCGAAAGAAAAATACAGAATACGACTACAGCTGTGTAGGCGCCCAAAATAAAGAAAGAGCCCTGCGGCGCCAGGACGATAAAGATAATCAGGGCAAAGAACGCGATAGCCTTAATCCTCGGCTCAAGGCGGTGAATAAAGCTGTCCATTGAGCTATATTCGTCAAAATAGGAGTGTTCCATCTAATGCTTTTTTGACTTCCTGATTAACAGGCTAAGAAAATAACCGGCGAGGAAAACTATTATTACGCCAAGAATACCCGCGATGATGACTGATAACTTTTCATTCTTTATTCCCGGAAAAGAATATCCGGAAATTACCGCGGGCAGCCGCGCTTCCTCCTTTTCCAGGAATCCTTTATCCCGCGCTATTCTCTCT
>SCPY01000102.1 GCA_004299495.1 bacterium
GAATGATGCGATAAACGCACCGCCATCCAAGACAGCCTTGCGATTTGGCGATGTAATCGTAGGGCTTTTTTATGTGTAGTACATAGAGAGGAGCTCACAAATGAAATGCCCAAACTGCAAGGATGAAGGCCTGATACCAGCCATGACTCGTCAGGGAGTGGTGGTTGATTTTTGTTCTCAATGCGAAGGTATTTGGTTAGATAAAAATGAAATCTACCATTTTACAAAAATTCCTTCGTATTTAAAGGCAAAGATAGAGGAGGCCATCAGGCTTAAACAGGCGTCAGCGAAGATTTCTCCTGCGGTTGGCGCTCCGATGGCCCGGTTATCAATATTAGACGGGGAAATAGATATTGATTATTGCCCTGAATCGGGAGGCATTTGGCTGGATAAGGATGAAATAAATAAACTACCTGTAATAAAAAGTAAGATTCAAATAGACAAAGGCACATCTGAAGGAAAAGAAGCGGGGGCCCCTAAAATATTGCTTCCTTTGCCTAATCTTGCCTTGCGCTCCGGTATGGTGCTGCTTGGAATGTATGCCCTGCTTACGTTATTCCTAATCGTTTTGGTTGAATTAACAAAGATACCCGCATCCTTTGCTTTAATAATCGGCATAGCAGTTGCAGCTATCCATTTTTTACTCGGGCCATTCTTAATGGATCTTTCATTGAGGTTTTTATATAAAATGAGATGGGCAGGCCCGGGAGATTTACCGGCCAATTTAAGTAATTTTATTAATAAAGTATGCGATGATAAAAAAATAAAATTCCCCCGCATGGGCATTATTTCAGACGGTTCGCCTAATGCTTTTACTTACGGCCATCATCCCGATAACGCGAGAATAGTAGTAACTCAAGGGCTATTAGACCTTTTAAGCGAGGAAGAATCAGAGGCGGTCATAGCCCATGAGATTGGCCATGTCATGCATTGGGATATGTTGATTATGACATTGGCTCAGCTGGCCCCCCTTATTCTATATTATATTTATAAAACTTTAATCAGAAGCAGGGCCAGGGGTAAATCAGCACCTGTTATTTTATTGACGGCTATTTCAGCTTACCTGTTATACGCTATAAGCGAATTTATAGTTTTGTGGTTTTCCAGGATAAGGGAGTTTTTCGCGGATAGATTTTCGGGCGAGGTGACGGGCAGCCCCAATAGCTTGGCTTCTGCTTTAGTAAAGATCGGATATGGGCTATCCGGAGACGATACGGGAAAAATCGAAATAAAACAGAAAGACAGGCGGGATACTTTAAGCGCGGCAGGGCCGCTGGGCATTTTCGATTCAAAAACAGCAAAAATACTGGCGGTTAGCGGATATGCGGGCCCGGTAAAGATGGGAGGGGCAATAGACAAAGAAAAACTAAAAGACGCGGCAAGGTGGGATCTCTGGAATCCCTGGGCCGCGTATTATGAATTGCAATCGACGCACCCGCTGATTGCTGAAAGGCTAAAATTCTTAAGTAATCAGTCGTCCGCGCTGGGGAAGGAGCCTTATATAGAGTTTAATGAAAGAAAGCCTGAATCCTACTGGAATGAATTCCTGGTAGATTTGTTTATTAAGGCCCTGCCTTTTATCGCGGTTGTTTGGGGTATCGCGTTATTCGCGGTGAGGCTGGATGTTTACTTTTTATGGTGTGGTTTATTGGCCTTTGGGTCTGCTTATTTAATGCAGACTTTTTTCAGTTATCCTAATAGTGATTTCGCGCAGATGACCGTAAAAAGCCTTTTGAAAAAGGTGAAGGTTTCCGCGGTCAGACCGGTACCTTGCTCAATAAAAGGTAAAATTATCGGCAGGGGTATTCCGGGGCTTATTTTTTCAGAAGATTTTGTTATGCAGGATGAAACGGGAATTATTTTCCTGGATTACCGGCAGCCGCTGGGGATATTTAACTTTCTCTTCGGCCTGCTAAAAGCGGCTAGATATATAAACCAGGATGTTGAGATTATTGGCTGGTATAGGCGCTCGCCCGTACCTTACATAGAAATCAAGAAATTAAAAACCGGAGGCGAGGAATCCGCGTGTTTTGTGTATCATGTTAAATTAATCTTTTCCCTTGCCGTTATTATTCTGGGATTTATCAAGGTTGTGCCGGCATTGTTGAGATAGATATGGGAAGGGATAGTCGCAGGCTCAATATAAAAAGAGGAACAAGGTTGTATATAGAGGAGAAGGGCGGAGAGCTTATCATTAAGGCGGTTACGCCGGATTATTTTGAAAGGATAGCCGGCGTTTTGCCGACAAAAGGAAAGCTGTCAAAGGCCCTGATTGAAGAGCGCAAGAAGGATAAAGAAAGCGAGAGCTAGCTTGAGCAATTTTTTGTTACTGCCGTAGAAAGGCCCCAAGGCATAGCTTGCTCCCGATTATCTTGATATCAGAATTTTGTTGACAAATAATCCATTTTCGGCGATAATGGACGCTATGAGATACATACCAAGGACGCTTGAGGAAAGAATCCGCCATGCGCTCAAACGCGGCAAAAGCGTGCTTTTGCTGGGGGCGCGCCAGACCGGCAAGACTACGTTAATCAGCCGCTTTGCGCACGACCTGGTGGTTTCTTTTGTACATCCTGATGTAAGGCAGCGGTATGAAAAATCTCCGCATTTGCTTAAGGGAGAGGTGGAGGCTTTAGCGGTAAAAGAAGCCGGGAGAAGGCCGCTTGTTATTCTTGATGAGGTCCAGAAAGTCCCGCTTATACTGGACGTTGTTCAGGATTTAATAGACAAGGAAAGGGCTGATTTTATACTTACGGGTTCAAGCGCCCGTAAGCTTCGCCGGGGAGCTCAGGTAAATCTTCTTCCTGGGCGCGTGGCCGCATTCAGGCTGGATCCGTTTAGCCTGGGTGAGTTTCCCGCTAAAAATTTAGAGGAACGGCTTATGTACGGTTCATTGCCCGGCATCCTTTCGGTTGAGGAAGCGCAGGACAGGGAAACGGATTTAGAATCATATGTGACGGTTTATTTGGAAGAAGAAGTGAGGGCTGAGGCGGTTGTGAGGAATTTAGGGCATTTTGCCCGGTTCTTAGAGCTCGCCGCTTCCGAATCCGGAGGCATCGTAAATTTAAGAAAACTATCGCAGGAGATCGGTGTTTCCCACACGACTATCGGGGCTTACTATCAGATACTGGAGGATTGCCTTATTATTGAGCGCGTAGAGCCGCTGGTACGCAGTAAAACAAGAAAGAAGCTTACTAAATCCGAGAAATATCTTTTTTTTGACCTGGGGGTCAGGCGCCTTGCGGCGCGGGAAGGGCCGAAGCCCTCCCGTGATGCGTTGGGTAGGATTTTTGAGCAGTTTATCGGCCTTGAGCTCTTGAGATTATCGCACGTAAGTGGCCATGGATTAAAAATAAGGTTCTGGCGCGACCCGGACGGACCGGAAGTTGATTGGGTTATAGACAGGGATGGAGTTTATACTCCCATAGAGGTTAAGTTGACCGACAATCCCGTTATTTCCGATACGCGGCATCTGGAGGTGTTCTTATCCGAGTATAAATCCGCAAGGTTCGGGTTTCTTGTTTGCCAGGTTCCGCGTAAGGTTAAGTTAAGCGAAAGAGTTTTTGCTTTGCCCTGGCAGGCAATCGGAGAAATTGCGGCTTGATGTTTTCTCTGCCGCATGCTATCTCAATATGAAGAGAAAAAATAAAGTAAATAAAATACTCAGGCGGGTTAAGGTATCGGTTAAGAAAATAAAGAAGCTTAACCGCAAAAAGATTTCCTTCTGGCTTAATAAGAACTTAAGGGAGCATCCCTTTATCCTGGGTATCGCGGCTACCTTCTGGATCAGCCATATCATAAGCGCGTTTTTTGAGAGTAAGTGGCCGCTTGAGCTGTTAAAATCTCATTTTAAGCTCTTGGGGATAATTTCCGGAGCGTGGCTGGCGTTGGTTATCCTTTTTAATACCCTGAAAGACAAGCAAAAAATAAAATGGTATTTCAGGAAGAGGTTCGTCTTTCTGATGCTTTTCTTATTTTTCCCGGTCGGACTGACCCTGATGTGGTTCGGCTCCGGATTTAAAAGGCCAACCAGAATAATATTCACATTGCTTTTCGCGGGCCTTTTTATCTTCACCAGCGTCCGCCATGAGAAAAAATACCGCGCGATCCTGAATATGTCCCCGCTTGACAGGGTTATCCATACGGTCACCAGCGAGAAAAAGAAGGCGTTCCTGAAGAGCGCCGGCCAAAAGGCGCTAAAAGGATTCCGTTTTGCCGAGGTCTCTAAAAAAGAGAAAATTAAGCTCGCGGTCTCGGAAATATACTCGCGCTATTCCCCAAGTATAGTGTCCATAAAGACAAAAGATAAGAATGGAAATGAAATAGGCCTGGGGAGCGGTTTTGTCGTTTCAAAAGACGGAATAATCGTTACCAATTCGCATGTAATCGGAGCGGCGCACAGGTGCGAGGTAAAGGTGGGGGAAAAGGTTTTTCCGGACACTTTTCTTATTAATAACTTTCCGGATATTGATATGGCGGTTTTAAAAATTAACGCTGAGGGCCTTTATCCTTTGGCTATCGGAGATTCGGATGAGCTGGCAAGCGGACAGTTTATCGTGGCATTGGGCAATCCCTTGGGGCTTGAACAGTCGGTTTCAAGCGGGATAATCAGCGCCATACGTTCCGGCCGCGATATGAAGCTGATTCAGCTGACCGCGCCCATTTCCCCCGGCTCAAGCGGCGGGCCGGTGCTAAACGAATACGGCGAAGTCGTCGGCATAGCCACCGTCGCCTCGTTTTTTATGGCGCAGAATGTAAACTTTGCCGTTCCGATTAATTACCTGAAAAAAATAATCCTAAAAGAATGAACGATACCTTACAATCAATACAAAACCGGCGCAGCGTCAGGATGTTTACGGACAAGCCGGTCAGCGAAGAAGACCTTCAAACCATTCTGCAGGCGGCCAACCAGGCGCCTTCAGCGCATAATCAGCAGTCCTGGCGCTTTGTGGTTTTAAGAGACAAGAAAAAGAGCGAGCTGGCTAACCTGGTAAACGCCAAGGCAGAATCTTTTCCTAAGCCGTCTTGCGTGTTACTGCGCTTGGCATCGCGCAGTATCGTCTCCGCTCCGGTGGTAATCGCCGCGGCCAATAGCGGCGAGCTTATTTCAAGAGGCACAGAGTTGTTTAAGGTGGATAAGGGCATTGCACAGGATTTTTTCAGGATTATGGAGATTCAGAGCTCTGCCGCGGCGGTGGAGAATCTGCTTATCGCCGCTACTTCTTTGGGGCTGTCCGCGGTCTGGCTGGGGGTGTTGGTATTGATTAAGAAGGATGTTTTGGAATTTATCGGCGAGACTCCTGATGGTGAATTTATGGCGGTGATTCCCGTGGGCTATGCCGCCAAGATAGGCCAGTCGCCTCAGAAGCGTCCGTTAGAAATGATAGTCAAGTATCTTGATTGAGAGCGCCTGAGGATGAACTACTTAGATCTCGCGGTTAAGGCGGCAAAAGAGGCCGGAAGGATCCATAAGAAGTATTTCCGGGGCAATTATAAGCTCAAAACAAAATCCGCCTCCTTTGATTTGGTCACCTGCGCGGACACGGAAGCGGAAAAAGCGGTTGTCTCTTTGATCAGGAAACATTTCCCGGGGCACAACTTTCTTGCCGAAGAGAATA
>SCPY01000010.1 GCA_004299495.1 bacterium
CGATCTGAAAACCAGGCAAAGGGATTCTGGAAGGTTCTTGCTGAAGTGAAAGAGCAAAAAGAGCGGGAAGAAGATGAGCTTTCCGGCATTATCCGCAGGTTTGTCAGCGGCATAGACTTAGACGCGCGGCTGGCTATCTTATACGATGGGGATCCGGAAATGCGGCCTTTTGATTTCAAAATGGATTTTTGTCCGAATTCCAGGAATGCGGGGCTAGCAGGATTTTTAGAGGCATTAAGAGTAGTTATGTATCGTCACGGCAGGCTTTATGAAAATTTTCAGCATTTCCTCCCCTATATCCACGGCGTATTAAAAAGAAAGCATAACCGCGAAATTCTGGAGTGGCTTGAGCGGTTAAACCAATCGCCGCTTACACTTTACGAGAAGCATAAAAAGATGGTCCATTTCCTGGAATTATTTACCGCGGCATTAAGCGCAAGCGTAAGAGCTCCGATGGGAGCCTTAAGCCTTGCGGATTTGGGAGCAGAGGTTACCCCGGAAAATAAAGTAATTTCCAGAAATGGCCTCAAGAAAGCAGCAGAGCTTCTACCGGTATTAGCCAGGTCAGGAGTAAACGAGCTTTATCTCAACTGGCTATTTGAGGTAAGCGGGCTTTCTAAGAAGGTGCACCAGGTTCCTACGTCCGAGCGACATTTTATTCCCGAAGGGCCGGCAACCATCAGGGTTGAAGGGTATGCGACCAAGAGAAAAGAAATGGCGGGCACGGTGTTTAAAGACGACGGTAATAATTTCTCTATATATAGCATGTTCAGGCTTAATCCGCAATTATCAGACGGCAATGTAGAAGAAGATTTGAAAGATTTTATTGATAAGGCAAACAGCCTGGGAATAAAGATAATTGTAGATTTGATTCCTGTAATATCTCCTGATGGGGTAAGCGCGGGAAACTACCGTTTTGTATTGCATAAGAATTTAGGCAGAGGAGAGAATAAGCGCTGGCTTCAAAGTACTCCCGAACAGAAAGAAGAATTTATAAAAGAAGTGCTTTTGCGTCCCGGCAACGATAAGTTTGCCGCCATAAGAATTGATGAGGATGGAAAACAAAAGATTATCCTGGCCAGGCATCTGGCGCCTGCAGGGACCAATGTTGACCAGGTAGTATTAAATATGTTATTACCGCAGGCGCAAGCATATTTTATTGATGCCGGAAAGCGCTTAATAGATATGGGCGTGTCCGGATTCAGGGTTGACTTGCCGCATGAGCACTTAAAGAAAAACATCCGTCGGAATTATTTTGATCTCCTGACTCCGGAACAAAAAATTTTGCTTGAAGCGGGAGAGGAACCCTGGGGGGTTATTATCCGCCAGCTTAAAACATATGCCAAAGAAAAAGGCAGGCAAATAGAATTCATTATGGAAACGTATACATATATCAAAGATGACCAGAGGGATTTGTTAGGCTTGGCGGCTGATGAGGTTTATCATGAGAACGTATTTAAGGATTACGAGAAAGTAGCCAGAGGGGGGGCTCCAGCATATTTCCTGCTCGGTTCGCTTAAGCATGCGCTCGAAAATAAGCCAAAGCTTGTAATCTTCCCCACTAATTTTGACCAAATCTCGCTTAAAGAAATAGACGGACCGAAGCGGAGCTTTGCGATGCTCTTAATCGCGCTGAAACACTTAGGGGTTCCGGTAATGGTGGATATCACCAGAGACTGGATTGATTTTAGCGGGCATATTAAGCCCATGGCCGGAGGCGCGGAAGGTACCCTTGACGCGCATCCTTTTGTCAGCGAAGAAGAGCTGAACAAGAGAAGGGATTTCGCGGGATTAAAAAATGAAATAGCCCATGGATTCTGGGCTCGCCAGATTGAACGTTTTTATAAGGCAATCGCTGAAATCTCTCCGGAAAAAGTTGAGGCGAGCGCCTTCCTTAATACCTCCCGTCCGGATGAAACTATTGCTTTGGCCTGGAAGACCGAGAGCCGGCATTGGGTAGTTTTGGCGGCAAGCCTGAAGCCTCACGGTAAGAGATCCGGATCCGTGGATGTTTACCTGCCTGAGGGTATTTCCCGGAACCATTCTGTAAAAGACGCCCTAAATCCTCAAGATGAGCTTAGGTTAAATGAATCCAGAGAGGGGAGCTATTCGTTACAGTTAAAATTTGACCATAAGGATTATAAAATACTCTTGCTTTCTCCCCCTGCCTCCAGCCCTATACTTCTCCCTTATTCGTCAACGTCTTCGCCGCTTATCATACAGCTTGGCGGGCCGGCTCAATTCTCAAATCCAACGGCAGTTAACGAGAATAGGAAAGTTCCTTACTATCTTATAAAAGAGGCCTGGCATTTATTGGATAAACCCCTTTTGGAGGAGCGGGAAAAAGAGCGCTTGAGGCAGGTGGCAGGCGAGTTGAGGCAGTTCTTTCGGTATCCCAGCGGTTTAGTGCGGCGCAACGCGGCTCTCGCGCTTAATCTGATTTCTCAGCGTTTTCCACAGATATTGCCCAGGGATGAATTTGAAGAAATATTTGAAAAATTCGCGGTTGAAGACACAAAAGAAGATATTTATTACATTGAGAGGGCGTTTCTTCGGGGGATGTTTCTGGAGAACACATTGAGAGGAGTTTTTGGCAGAGGTTTTCCCGGAGCGGATGAGTTTAGCGCGGCAGATTTAGACTTTATTGCCAGCGGGGTATCCAAGAATGTATACCAGGTAATATTGTTGTCAGGCGGAGGCGGCGGATCCATTCCATTTGCGCTAAGCGTAATAAGGGCCAGCCCGTTTACCGCCGAGGATAATTTTAATATTGAGCCCGACGGCTCAATGGGAGAGATTTATAACCGTTTTAGGGAAATACGGGAGCTTTATAGCAAAGACAGCGGCATATTGCCAGCGCCTGGCGAAATCGGATTTTTTGAAGATGGCAGGGTTGTTTATTTAGAGAGGCATCCTGAAGACGGAGAGCCGCTGGAATTGCCTAACCGGCTGGTTTTGATGAGCGCGCAATGGATTGATTCGCCAACCCTGGAGGACATTCTTCGCGAACAAAATATTGATGACGAGTTTAAGCTTAACGCTGCCCAGAGAGCGATTGCGTCCGTCTTTAGGATGTGGTATGCCACCCAAACCGATGACGGGCTGGGCTGGACGATTGTTGACCCGCATCCCGCGAATATACTTGTGGACCCATTCTCCGGCATTGGGCGTATCGTGGACTTTGGCGGCTTAAGGCGCGGCGTGACGCTTACGGATGTTATCTCGTTTTTGGGCGGCGGGATTGAAGATATCAAATTCTCCCCTGAGGAAATATACGGAGGTATTTTACTGGGGTTTGGATTGGAAGAGGGAACGCCTCGGGCGCTTGAGGCGCGCAGGGCGTTGGAAGAAATCTTAAGCCGGGTTGAAGCGGAAAATACCAGCTCTCCGGATGTGAGCCGAACCGCAAGCTCTCCGGTTATTTACGGAGCTGAAAAGAAACCGTTCTCCGGCACGGCGAAGGGCATATTCTATTTCGCGGCGTTGGCCGCGATTATGGCTTCTCTGCACACAGTTGCTTTTGTCGTGAGAACAATGCGTTTTCTAAGAATCCAGGGTAATATCATCCTGAGCCGGGCCGGGCGCATGCGGATAAAGACAGCTGCGAAGGCTGTTTTTGCCGAATGGTCCCGTATTTCCCCGCCTGTTCTCTTGAGAAGCGCCGCGTCGGAAGGCCGGGAGATTCTCCGGAACATTCCGGCAGCGGCAGGCGAGGAGTTTATTTACAGAGGGATACCTTTGGCGGCATATACCTTGCTTGCGCAGCTCGGATTCCCAATTACCGGCTTCTTTGCCCTGGCTGTACTCGATATCGGGCTGTGGTATTATTCGCGCGTATCTGTGCCGCTGCCGCATCTTCAGCGCTATCACGGCGCCGATCTCATGAATAATGTTCTTATGGCCGCCGTGTCCGGAATTGCCGCTTTCACGGTTCCGGTGCCTTCGTGGGCGTGGTACGGCCTGCTGTCTACGGTGTTTATTGTCATCCAAGCCGCGGTGCTGCGAAGGCATGGCCGGTTTGAAAATGTCAAGCGATGGTATATGGATACGCCGCGGGCACAGGTAGAGGAACCGCCTTTATTTGTTGAATGGACGGCTGCGGGCTCGCGCGAATTGGTTATCTTTGTCCCGGGCCTTATGCCCTGGGCGATCTGGCCGTATGAAGAATTAAAGGCTCTGAACAGGGACATAAGCGGCGTTGTGGTGTATGAGCTTGGCTCCCGGCCTGCCCTGGCAAAACTCCTTGAGCAGGGATATGCCGGCGGCCGCAGGCTTTCTTCCAAAGACAGGGGGCATCTGACGGAGATCCGGAGCATACAGGATTCCATCGCCCGGTCCGTGGCATTTCTTGGGTGGGTAATCACGTTTTTCCACAAGCGCAAGGGGCGCAGAGGAGATGCCTACAGGGTGTATCCGGCGGCCTATTCATTCGGCTGCCGCATGCTTCTTTTGCTTTTGGATAGACACTACGCAAAGACGCGTTTTTCCCATCTGCCGCGTATAAAGAAACTGCTGAAACAGGCCAGGCGGCTTGTGCGTTACAGTCTTCTTGTCTCGCCTCCGGCGCAAAAGGTTCTTAAAGTAAAACCCATTGTAACTAAGGCATACCAGTTTTCTCTGGGGGCAATTCAGAATGTTCCCGATTGGGCATTGCGCATCATCCAGGAATGGCTTAAAAGCCGCCTCCTGCGCAGGTTATTCTGGAAGACTTTATTTGCCGATACGTTTTTAAATGCCACGTTCGGAACCTTTGACCCTGCGTATTTGTGGATGAAACTGAATTCGTATACCGCGCCGGATCCCGTTTCGAGAGATATTATCGCCAGGACTCTCTGGCTGTTCAGTCATGTGCGCCTTACGGAGGGCGAAATCCGGCGTATTCGCGCCATGTTCTCCCGCGGCCGCCGGGACGCCTGGCTGATAGTAAGCAAAAGTGACCAGATTGCTCCCTGGGCGGGAGTGGAAGAGCTGAATGAGATGCTGCGTCTGCCTATATTCCGGACGATCGGCGGCCACCATCTCATTTATAATAAGACATTTCTTGCGCTCATAAGACTATGGTTGAGAGTGGTTGCCAAGTCCATAGCCATGCCGGGCCTCGAAGACATAACGGCAGTTCAGGATTCCTTGACGGACTCATTTGAAATACGGCTGCGTGAAGGCCATTACGAATATACGCCGCCTGCCGCAGGACGCTTCAGCCGTGAACAAAACCGTTTTCTGGAACAGATAAATACTATGCTGGGAGCCCTCGGCAAAGAGCGGCCTCAGGAGTTGGAAGGGCTGCCATCCCGTATCGCTGTTTCTTTCACCCTCGCCGATACGCTCCTTAGGGGAGGAATTGTCCGCATACAGCCTCCGGGACGCTTGAGTCCGGTTAGGCTCATTATTTATGCGGGAATATTTAATTCGGGCCTTGAAAGCCGGCTGCAGCAGGGGCTGCTCTATGATCTTCTCATCTCACGGCTGGGAAAAGGGTTGAGCGGACTGGCCGCAATAGGGAGCACCGATATATTCTACGGGATTCTGGATAGGCCGTACAACAGCATACAGCGGCAGCCGGCAGGCAGCGGCGCAGCCCCGGCAGCTTCCAGCTCGCCTGTAAAGTCGAATGAGCCGGCTCCCGAAGCAGGGCTCGAGCATTTGACGCTTTTGCTTTACCTTCTTCACTCCGGCATGCTTCCCCACTATATTTATTCGGCAGAATCCGGAAAGGGGTATCGTTTTACTAAAGACGATCAAGATAAATTACTTTTTATCGTTAAGCAGCGACTCATCGGTAAGCATGCAGATGACGCGGAGATCGGCAGAAATGTGCGAGAGGCCGTAGCGGAGCATTTGAATGAAGGGGAAATTGAATCCCTCCAGGTCAAGTTGATGGCTTTGGCGCGTGCTAAAGCTCCGGAGGAACTTAAGAAACGCCTGCCGCAGCTTTTGCAGAATCAAGAGCTTTATCAAAGCACATTGCTATGGCTTTTCGAGTATGCAAAAAGCCGCAAGTTTTCTCTCCCCGTTTATGCCATTGCCAGGGAGATCGGATGGCTGCTTGACGATTATGCTCAAGCCGGCGAAACTGCCTCTCGCCGCCGCATTGCCGAGAAAATCCTTATTCAGCTCAAGATGCTTCCGAGGGCGCCGGAGTTTGGCCCGGATAGAATGATTGGCCTCGCGAATGAATTAGAGACCGATCTTATGAGTTTACCTGAAGCAGATACGCTTAAAGATGTGCAAGACGAAATTGCTAAGCTGCGCAGAGAAGCTGACGCTGGCTTGCAAAAGAGGCAGGCCTCTCGTCCCCCCGCCTCCAGTTCTCCGCTTGAAGGTTCGCAAGGGGAGCCATCTGAATCCGTAATCTTAAATGCCATTATCGAGCTAATCTTGAACCGTAAGGGCAAGGCGAAAAAAGGAGGGGCAGTCAGGCCTTCCCTGGCGATGGTGGCAAAGAAGCTGGGGGTAGCCCCGGAAGCTCTGGCGGATTTGATTAAAAATAAGCGCTTAGGCACCTGGGATGAATATATGATTAAGGCGGAGAGTGAAATTGCCGAAGGGGCCGGCAGGCAGCATCCGGCCAGCGCGGACATTATCGCGCGTGGTTTCATTGATAACCCCGAAGCTAAGCAGGATACCCTGCCCCAAATATTATCCTTATTCTTTGAGTTTGATGCGCACCTGCAAAAAGGCGTGGTGGAGGCGGTCTTTAAATTAAAAAGAGACGGCCGGGAGG
>SCPY01000103.1 GCA_004299495.1 bacterium
GGACGACACCGTAAAAGACTTCCGCGGCATAAAAAAGCACCTGAATGCCGAGCCATTAGGCAGTATTCCCTTTATAAGCGAAAAGAAAAACTTGAGCAAATATAACGGATACATCGTTGCCAGCTCATTTGAAGCCATCTGGACAAAGTTAAATTTACAAATAAAAAAAGGCGGGCCGAGGTCCATACTCATCACCAGCTTCCGCTATGAAGGAAAGAGCACCACGGCCCTGCACTTGGCTATGAACATAGCCAAATCCACCAGCCAGAAAGTCCTCCTGATAGACGCCAACCTCCGCAATCCATCGCTCCATTGCCTGTTGAATATGGATAATTTCTTCGGGTTGAGGGAGATATTAGACGGCAGCTTGCCTGTTGAACAGGCGATTCGCGCCACAGAGTTAGAAAACCTCAAAGTAATCACCAGCGGCGAGATACCTTATGAAAACCCTTCCGGCATACTTGAATCAGGCAGGATGGACAATCTTCTTTCCGGATTGCGGGAGAAATTTGACCTGATCATCATTGATTCTCCGGCGCTGGATAAATACCCGGACGGGGCAATCTTAAGCTCCCGGGTGGATTACACCATTTTACTGGTAGAGGCAATGAAAACCCGCTACCCCGTAGCCCGCCACGCGCGGGAAATGCTTGATAAAAACGGCGCGGGGTCCCTGGGGATAATCCTCAACAAGAGAAGATTTTACATCCCGGAAAAAATCTACAAAAGGCTTTAAATGAGCGTTAATTCCCGCCCGCCCCAAAAGATTGCTCAGGCAGGCCTCATATTGATTGCCGCGGGCATCCTCTCGCACGCGCTGGCATTCATCAGAGAGGTCATTCTTGCCGCGAAATTCGGCGTCAATAGCGCTATTGACGCTTTTTTAATCGCGATGATTCCCGTGTCCTTATTCATTTTGATTTCTGACGCCCTGTTCACCTCATTCCTTCCTATTTTTACCAAAGAGCGCCAGATGCAGGGGGAGGAGCGCGCCTGGCAAATGGCAAGCAATATTATGAATGTCTTTATCGGATCCTTTGCCCTTATTGTCTTAGCCTACGCGCTGTTTGCCAAGCCCATCACCAGGCTCATCGTGCCGGGATTAAGCCCTGAAGGCATTACCCAGGCCTCTAATTTAATCCGGATAATGTCGCCCATTCTGATCCTGGTCCTGCCGATTTCCTTATCCGCGGCCATCCTTAATTCTTACAAACAGTTTACCTATCCGGCATTCGCGGAATTGATACCCACGGTGGGAATTATTGCCGCGGTGGCCACGCTCTCCGGCCGAATGGGAGTCTATAGTTTAGCCATAGGAGCGGTAATCGGTTACTTCGCGAGATTCATCATCCAGTTTTCGCGGATAATGGGGACGCTCAAGGAGCATTATGTGTTTTCTTTTAAGATTTTTGACCCCATTGTCAGAAATTTCAGCGTCTTTGTCTTATGCACCCTGGTGGCTAACGGAAGCTATGTGGTGAGCCTGGTGGTGGACAGATATTTTGCCTCATTTCTTCCCGCGGGGACCATCGCCGCGCTTGGATTTGCCGATAAGCTGATTTCCAGCTCATTTTATATCTTCATCTTTGCCATCACCAGCGCGGTATTCCCCACACTTTCGCAAAATAACGCTACGAAAGACAGGGAGAAATTTAACGCGCTGTTAGAAAAGTCGCTAAGGCTAAGCCTTACCCTGCTTTTGCCGGTTTCAGCCATACTCATTATCTTAAGGGAACCGCTGGTGCGATTACTCTTTGAGCGAGGTTCATTTGACGCCCGCGCCACTATGATTACCGCGCAGTGCCTGTCATTCTACGCCATTGGTTTGTTTGCCTACGGAGGGTCATTCCTGCTTACGCGCGCCTGGTTTGCCCTGCATAGGCCTAAAGTGCCGGCAATGGCAGGATTAGCGGCGATATCGGTGCATATAATATTTGATTGTTTGTTGGCGGGCAAATTCGGCCACAGGGGGCTGGCGCTGGCAAATTCTCTGGCGGGGATAACCAACTTTACAATTTTGTTTATCCTTCTGCAAAGGGAATTTAATTTCTGCGATTTCCCTAAATTCAGGGCATTTTTCTTTAAGGCCGCTGCCCTTAGCGGAAGCCTGGCAGCAATAAGCCTGACTTTTGGCAGGATATTCTTATGAGCCGCCTTTCCTGCCTGATAACGATGCCGATGGTTATCGCGCAGTTAGGGCTGTGTTTTCTTTTCTCCCAAGGCGCCATTGCCGCGTTCTATTTCGCTGGTATTGAGCTGGCGCTTCTCTATCTGATGCTTTTTATCGCTAAGCCAAAGGCGGCACTAATGGCGTTTTTATTAATACGCCCGGTGTTAGATTATCTTAAGCCGATTTCGGATATCCAGCTTCAGGTATACAGCAGTATAAACCTGGCTGCCCTAAGCACTATCTTGATTTTGTTCTGCGGTATTTTTTATATTCTGATTCATAAAATAAATCCCTTCCGCGTACCGCTTGTCCGTCCGTTCTTTGCCTTTGTCCTGG
>SCPY01000104.1 GCA_004299495.1 bacterium
TACCACTACATCAATAATGAAGAGCCTCACAGGAGCAGGTTAGGCGTAAGCCCGGAAGCCTTTGAGAAACAGATGAGTTTTCTTCGCCGGCATAACTATAATATAATTACTCTGGAAGAATTGGTGAGTTTAATCGCGGGAAACAATAAGATTCCCTGGAAAACCGTAGCCGTTACTTTTGACGACGGTTATCTGGACAACTATACTAATGCCTACCCCATATTAAAGAAATACAATATTCCGGCAACAATATTTGTCGTGATTAATAGGATAGGCAAGCGGTTGGGACGCGATGACTATATGAGCTGGGAGCAGATAAAAGAGCTTGCGGAATCCGGGCTTGTCACCATCGGCAGCCATAGTATGAATCATCCTAACTTAAACGAGATTGACTCAGAAGATGAGCTTCAGTATGAGTTTCTTGAATCTAAGAAAATCCTGGAAGAAAAGCTGAAAAATAGGGTGGATTTCTTTAGTTACCCTTTTGGAGGGGTAAGCGCGGACGCGCGTGCCTCTTGCGCGCGGGCAGGTTATAAGGCTTGCGCGGGGACAAATTTTCCCAAAGGTTACCCCGGTGATGATATATACGCGTTGAAAAGGTTGCGCATCTCGGAGAATTCCAGAAACCTTTTTATCTTCTGTGTGGAGAGTTCGGGATTTTATACGTATATTAAAGAGCGCAGGGATGACTATTAAAAATTTAATCCCCTTCGCAGAAATCCCCGAGGCAAAGCCTCGGGGATGAATGCGGCCGATGAAATTTCTGCTTCGGGGAGGAAGCCCCGGACTTTAGTCGGGGGGAGCTTCACAGTTTTGAATTTATATGAGAATACTTATCGTTGAGGTTAACTGGCTGGGCGATGTTTTATTCTCTACGCCTGCCATAAAGGCGCTGCGAGAGAAATTCCCGGATAGTTTTATCGCCTGCCTGGCAGTGCCCAGGGTAAGAGAAGTTTTAGAAAATAACCCCTGCGTTAATGAGATTATCACTAATGATGAAGATGGTTCTTATAGAGGGTTCTGGGGAAGGATGAAATTAGCCGCGCAATTGAGAAAGAAAGATTTTGACCTGGCTATTTTTTTTCACCGGTCATTCAGCCGCGCGTTAACCGTGTATCTGTCGGGCGTACCCCGGCGCGTGGGTTACCATACCCCTAAGCGCGCGCTTTTACTAAACGATGCCCTGCCTATGCCCCAGAAAGACAGCCTGCACCGGGTTGATTACTATTTGGGAATAGTCAAGCGTTTAGGATGCGGCATCCAGGATAGAAATTATGAATTTTTTACCAGCCGAAATGACGATATATTTATTGAGCATTTTCTTGCCGAAGAAGGCATACACAATGAGGATTTTTTGGTCTGCCTTAACGCCGGAGGAAACTGGGGGCCTAAGCGCTGGCCGCAGGAAAATTTCGCTAAACTCGCAGACAGATTAATTGAGGAATATAACGCGAAAGTCGTCTTCAGCGGCTCAAAAGAAGACGTTGGCCTTGTGAAGGCAATCTCCGGAGCGATGGCGCATAAGCCGGTTATTGCCGCGGGGAAAACTTCCTTATCGCAATTGGCAGCCTTGTTCAGAAAAGTTCAGTTGGTTGTTTCAGCGGATTCCGGGCCTTTGCATATAGCCGCAAGTGTGGGCGCGAATCTCATCGCCCTGTTTGGCCCAACTTCTGCCCCGGTTACGGGCCCGGTCGGAAAAGGGGCAATCAGGGTGATTCAGAAGGATATTAGCTGCACGGTACCCTGCTATGATAAGAATTGCGATGATAATAAATGTATGCGGGAGATAACCGTTGATGATGTGCTTTCGGAAGTAAAAAAATTATCTATTAAGAAATGAAGATTCTTTTCATCACTTTAAGTAATATCGGAGATGTGATCTTAAGCCTGCCGTCCTTAGACAGGCTGCTTGCGGTGTATCCTAAGGCGCAGGTTACGGCCGTTTGCGGAGAGCGCGCCGCGGGGATATTTAAGGATAATTTCTATATCAAAAGGTGTATTGCCGTCAAGGGAAAAACAGGGTTAGGGAAGAGGCTTACGCTTATGCGCGAGTTAAAGAAAGACGCCTATGATTTGATCGTGGATTTAAAAAACAGCGCCTTTCCCTTATTCTTAAAGGCAAGGTACAAGACCTATCCCTGGTTTAACGCCCCCGGCGCTATTGTGCATATGAGCCAAAGGCACCTCTATAAAGTAAAAAAATTTACCAGGGCCCTTGAGATAGCTCAATCTTACAAAGGGACTATCGGCGGGGGCGCAGGCATCCTGAGGAAGGCGCTATGCGTTTCCAGTAAAGATAGGGCGGCCGCGCAAAATCTATTATATGACGCCAATGTCTGGCAGGATGATAAATTTATCCTCATAAGCCCCGGAGCGCGCAGCCACATTAAGAAGTGGCCGGTAAATAAGTTTGCTCGGCTCGCGGATAGATTAATACAGGAACAGGGGCAAAAAATAATAATTGTGGGCGATGATGGCGACGCGGAAAGTTGCGCGGCGCTTTTTTAAGCG
>SCPY01000105.1 GCA_004299495.1 bacterium
TTGATTTGCTTATCGTTACCGCCCTTTTGACTATCGCGGGGTATTCGATCAATGATACCATCGTAATCTACGACCGTGTGCGCGAAAATATGCGCATCCAGCGTAAGATGAGCTTGCCGCAGATCATTAACTTAAGCGTAAACCAGACCCTCTCCCGGACCATCCTTACCAGCGGGGTTACTTTAATGGTAGTAGTCGCGTTATTTTTCTGGGGTGGAGAGGTTTTGCATAATTTCGCCTTCAGCCTTATTGTCGGTTTCATTTCAGGGGTATACTCTACGGTTTACATTGCCTCGCCATTGGTGCTTGCCTGGTCAAAGAAAAAATAAAAATGTTTACCCCGCCCTTTCCGAAGAGAAACATATCTCACGAAGAGAGGGCGGGTTTTAAATCCTTAAAGCTCTACACCCATCAGGATCTTAATCCGGAGCATTTGCTTTCTGATTTGCTGGAGTTTGGTTACCGCAAGGAAGAGCAGGTTTTGGAAGAGGGAGATTTTTCCCGCCGGGGAGAGGTACTGGATATTTTTCCCTATACCTTTGAGTGCCCTATCCGTATAGCGCTGGAGATTAATAGAATTGATTCAATCTCCAGCATGGATATTTCCCATAACCGCGTTATCGCTAAGCATAGCTTAGTGATTATCCTGCCCGCGCAAAAGGCCTATCGCAGGCAGATGGCCGCTTTCGGCGAAGAGCGCCCTCTGCATCTTTTTCTGGAATTAAAGAGGGGCGACCTCCTGGTACATATTCAGCACGGGATAGGCAGATATCTGGGCATAAATAAAATTGAAACCCCTCAAGGGGAGAGGGACCATTTCGCGATTGAATACGCCAATAAGGAGAAGTTGTTTGTGCCTTGCGCGCAGGCGCATCTTATTCAGAAATATATCGGCCTTAAAGGGCGGGCGCCCCGCGTAAACCGCCTTGGCACGGGAGAGTGGGCTGCCCTTAAGGGGCGGGTTAAAAGGGGAATAGAAATAATTGCCTTGGGCCTGTTGAGGGCGCAGGCGGAGCGGGAGATTGCCGAAGGCTACGCCTTTAGCAAAGATACCGATTGGCAAGCCGAATTTGAAGAGACGTTTCCCTATACGCAAACTCCGGGCCAGGCAAAGGCGGCGCTGGAGGTAAAAAGGGATATGGAATCAATTCATCCTATGGACCGGCTTTTGTGCGGCGATGTGGGCTACGGGAAGACCGAGGTGGCGATGAGAGCCGCCTTTAAGGCGGTGATGGACAATAAGCAGGCGGCAATGCTCGTTCCCACTACCATCCTGGCCCAGCAGCACTGGCATAATTTCAGCCAGCGCTTGAAGAATTTCCCCGTGAATGTGCGGATGCTCTCGCGCTTTAAGAGCGAGGCAGAGCAGAAAAAAATAATAGAGGGGATAAAGGCAGGCGCGGTTGATATTGTTATAGGCACGCACCGGCTCCTTTCCGACGACATCGCTTTCCGGGACCTGGGCCTTCTCATTATTGACGAAGAGCAGCGTTTCGGGGTAAGGGCAAAGGAAAAAATAAAATCCTTCCGGCTTAATGTGGATATCCTGACCCTTACCGCGACTCCCATTCCCCGGACACTATATATGGGGCTTATGGGATTAAAGGACATCTCCAGCATAAATACCCCGCCTAAAGACCGGACGGCGGTTGCGACCTATGTCCTGGAATATGACGAGGATGTGATCGCGCATGCCGTAAGCAGGGAGTTAAGCCGCCAGGGACAGATGTTTTTCGTGCACAATCAGGTGCACGATATAGAGAAGGTTTGTGAGCGCCTTAAGAGAATAACCGGCGAGCGCTGCCGGATTGCCTACGCCCATGGCCAGATGCGCGAAGATGAGCTGGAAGGAATTATGGCTGATTTTTTAGAAAAAAGAATTGACTGCCTGGTTTCTACCACTATCATAGAATCCGGCATAGACGTGCCCCTGGCGAATACATTAATCGTCAATAATGCCCATACATTCGGTTTGAGCGATTTGCATCAGCTGCGCGGAAGGGTGGGCAGGTTTGACCGCAAGGCATACGCCTATTTTCTCATTCCCAGGGGTGAATCTTTGAGTTCTGACAGCAGGGCGCGTTTAGAGGCAATCAAGGAATATTCAGAACTGGGGGCGGGTTTTAAAATCGCCAGCCAGGACCTGGAAATCCGGGGCGCGGGTAATTTGCTCGGGGTCCAGCAGCACGGGTACATACAGGCGGTTGGATTTGACCTGTACTGCCGGCTGCTCAGGGAGATGATGCAGGCAGTTAGGCGGGTTGATGGCCGTAAGCTCTTTGAGCCCTCCCGCACATTAAAGAAAGGCGAAACCTATGGAGATTAAAAAGTGCGGAGTAAGGATTATAGCGTGTATCGTTTTCTTCCTTGGGGCAGGCGCTTACGCGGCGCAGGACAAGATTGTCGCCATAGTCAATAAAGACACGATTACCCAGTCTGACGCTGACGATTACCTTAAGGTGGTTATTTTACAGCTTAGCCAGCGTTATACGGGCAATGACCTGGAGAATAAAATTAAAGAAGAAAAGGAACAGCTCATCTCCAGAATGACGGAGGACAGGATTATCCTGCAGGAGGCAAAGAAAAAAGGGCTTGCCGCCCGCCCGGATAAGGTGAAGTCCCGGATAGAGCAATTGAAGGCCAATTACGGCTCGGAGATAGAGTTTGAGGGTTCGCTTAAGGAAAAAGGCCTGACGGTTAAGGATTTGGAAGATAAGCTTAATGACCAGATGATCATGCGCGAGGTTATTGAACGGGAAGTGCGGATGAAGGTGGTGGTCAGCCCCGAGGAGGTAACAAAATTTTATGAAAAGAACAAGGAATCGCTCTTCCTGGAGCCGGAGTCGCGCACCCTGGATTCTCTTTACCTGGAAGATGAATCTTCGCTTGATAAGTTATCGGAAGATTTAGAAAGCGGCGTTGATTTTAAGGAGGCGGCCCAAAGGCACCGGTGCGCCTATGCCCGGGATACGATTCGCAGGGATGAGCTTTCTTTGGCAGTTCAGGAAAGCGTATTTTCCCTTTCCGTAAATGAGGTGTCAAAACCGATAAAGACAGATAAGGGTGTCTATATCTTTAAACTGCTGGAGGCTCATCAGCCGAGAATCAAGCCGCTAAGCGAAGCCCATCAGGGAATATTTAATTATCTTTTTGAAGAAAAGTTCGCCGCCAGGATGCTGGAGTGGCTTGAGGATTTAAAGGCGAAGGCGTATATTGTGGTTAAATAATAAAATGGCTAAGCCAAAAATCGTCTGCGGGATAACAATGGGCGATCCTTCAGGGATCGGGCCTGAGGTAATGCTCAAGGCCCTTAATTATCCGGGCATATCTAATTTAGCAGAGTATCTGGTTATCGGAGATGGATGGGTATTGGAAAAGTTAAAAGTTACAATCCGCAAGCCGCAAGATTTTAGGGTTATTGACCTAAAAAATGTCCCGCGCGGAGGATTTGCCTTTGGAAAAGTAAGGCGCGAATACGGCAAGGCATCGATGCAATACATAGATAAAGCTATTGAGCTTTTGAAAGATAAGAAAATAGATTGCCTGGTTACCGGGCCGGTAAATAAAAAGTCGGTTAATCTATCCGGTTATAATTTCAGCGGACAGACCGAATATATTTCCAAGCCCTTCGCGGCTAAGAGCGCGGTGATGATGCTTTTAAATAAAAAGCTAAGGGTTTCCCTGGTTACGCGCCATATTCCTTTAAGAAATGTGGTTAAAAATTTAAACGCGCGAATTATAGCCGGAACAATCATTAGCACCGCCTCAGGCCTTAAGAGTTTTTTCTCGATCAAAAATCCGCGTATCGCTGTATGCGCGGTTAATCCCCACGCCTCGGACAATGGCGTAATGGGAGATGAGGAGGCAGGGTTGATAGCTCCCGCGATAGCGATGGCAAGGGGCGGGGGGGTCATCTGCCAAGGGCCATACCCCGCGGACACCCTTTTCGCGAAAGCAATCAGCGGGGAATACGACTGCGTTATCTGCATGTATCATGACCAGGGGCTTATTCCGCTAAAGCTCACCGGTTTAGAGGACGCGGTGAATATCACCTTAGGCCTGCCTTTTGCTCGCACCTCACCCGGGCACGGAACCGCCTTTGATATTGCCGGGAAGGGCGTAGCCAATCCCCGCTCCTTTATTGAAGCCGTTAAAACGGCCGTCAGCTGCGCCATGAACCTGAACCCGGGCAAGAGATGAAGCCAAGGAAAAGCCTGGGGCAGAATTTCCTGATTGACAAGAATATTCAATCCAAGATAATCCGGGCCTGTAATCTAAGCGGGAATGATACTGTATTAGAAATAGGCCCCGGCCGGGGGGAGATTACCCAATATTTACTCGAGCAGGCCGGCTATGTTATCGCGGTTGAGATAGATAATAATCTCTATCAGGGCCTGATAGAAAGATTCGGCTCTTTTAAAAATCTTGAACTTTTGAACGCGGACATTCTCAAGTTAAGCTTGTCCGGACTGCGCGGGTTAGGGGGCGGCAAAAAGTTTAAAGTAATAGCTAATATACCTTACTATATCACTACCCCGATTATTGCGCGTTTATTAAGCCATGGCAGCCTGTTCAGTGAAATTTATCTTACCCTGCAAAAAGAATTTGCCGAAAGGTTAACAGCCGGCCCCGGAACTAAAGATTACGGAGCGTTCAGCTGTTTCGCGCAATTTTACACGAAACCGAAATTGATCTTTACTATTTCAAGCAGCGCTTTCTGGCCAAGGCCAAAAGTAGATTCCTGTTTGGCGCGGCTTGAGATTTTAGATGAGCCTTCGGTTAAGGTAAAGGACGAGGGGATGTTCTTTAAGATTATCCGCGCCGGATTTAATCAGCGCCGCAAGCTGTTTAAAAACAATCTCTCAAGAATATTTCCTCAGCCCAAGGCAGCTTCCTGCCTGAGTAAATTGGGCTTAGATGAAAAGGTGAGGGCGGAGGATTTATGCTTGTCAGATTTTGCCAGGATAGCCGATTATTTCACATAAAATATACCCTTGAAATTCCCTTTTTTTGTGGTATACTTTGCTTTGACAATCAGGAATAAGCTACTGACAAGGGTAAACTACGAGCAATCGTAGGGCGCAAAGCCAAGGGGCCCCACGCAGGGCAGCCCAGCTGCCAAAGAGTTGAACCGCTGATAACGCAGAATTGCAATCGCGGATAGCGCGTTTTATTCGCGCGGCGCGAGAGCATGTTTAGGAAGCAGGTCTGCGTGAGTCGCGGATATAAACCTAAGGTAAACGCGCCTTAGGTTTTTTATTATAAAGTTTTGCTTGACAAAGCCTTATGAAAAGTTAAAATATGTTTATGCCCATAGAGGCAGAAAGGGGGTATGAGTAGATGATACTCAAAACGAGAAAAGGGTTTACCTTAGTAGAAATTATGATTGTGGTGGCAATCATCGCTCTTTTAGCGGCAATTGCCATACCGAACTTGCTGCGCCCGAGGATGACGGCAAATGAATCTTCGGCACAGGCGACACTGAAGACAATTTCAACCGCCTGCGAAACCTTTGCTGCGGCCAATAACGGGAACTATCCCACCGCGGAAACCGACCTTACGGGAGCTACTCCTCCGTATTTAAACAGGGCGTATGATACTCAAAACGTAAGCGGTTATACGTTTGCTGAGACCTTAGCCGCTACCGGATATACCGTTACGGCTACGCCTGTGCAATGCGGGGTTTCCGGTTCTCAAACATATACCATTACCACCGGTGGAAATTTAGGCGGGGCGGCCTGCAGTTAAAAGAAGCCGTTGTTCTTAAAAGAGCGCTCGATAACGTTCGGGCGCTTTTTTATTGGCTTGCCGGTAAAAAAATGGCGAATTGTTTAAAGGATGATAAGTATAACTTAATCAACGTGGCCAATGAAAAAGGGTTTACCCTCGCGGAAATTATCCTGACGGCGGCTATCCTCGCTTTCACTCTGGCGTCGCTATTGGCATTATTTGTCAGTTGTATGCTCTTAAATGATGCCAGCCGCAACCTTACCCAGGCCGCGGGCCACGCCCAGTTTGTGATGGAGGATATAAGGGATACGGCTTTCAGCAATATCGCGCCTAAAATTAACAGTGGCGATTGGGATTGGGATATTTCCGCGATAACAGGGCAGGGCTTAAGCGGGTTAAGAAGCGAGAGCATAGACGCGCAGGCTTCCGGAAGCGATCCTCTGGATGTTACCGTAACGGTAAGCTGGCAGGACCGTTCGGGAAGAAACAGGCAGTTGGAATTAGAAACCTTATTTACAGAGCAATGAAAACTATCGCCGCTCAAATAAGCGTAATCAGTTATGAAAAATAATCCTATAGCGTATAGTAATAAGAAAAATGATTTTTTTTCTTGCCGCCTATCCGCTATCCGCTATCCGCTATCCGCTAAAGAAGGGTTTACCCTTGTTGAAATTCTCATCAGCGCGGCAATCGCGCTTTTTGTTGTCTTAGGAGTTTACGCGGTATTAAATATCGGAAATGCCACCTGGTTTACTGATATGGGCATGCTTGACCTGCAGCAGGAGGCGCGCCTGGCAATGGACGGAATGACCAGAGAGATAAGGCAGAGCAGCTCCTCCGGCATGTCCATTACTAACGTGGGAGAAAAAGTGGAATTCTATATTCCCGATGTGGCCAGCAGTATTTCTTACTCTTTACAAAATAATCAACTGGTGCGCGAGCATCCAGCGGGAACTGAAAAGGTTTTATCCGGAGATTTAACTTCGCTGAATTTCTCTTTAGCATCGGACATAGTCACTATACAGTTGATTCTGGGAAAAACGGCGCAAAGCAGGAATTTATCTTTTTCCCTCACGGAGAAAGTGAGGTTGAGAAATGAATAATAAAAGAGGCTCGGTTTTAGTTGTTTCTTTTATGGTGATTCTGGTGTTGGCGGTTTTGGGCGGGATAATGTTATCAAGGAGTATTTCCGAGCGCGCGCTTACGCAAAGATACGCGGAATCCACCCAGGCTTTCTGGCTGGCAGAGGCTGGGGTAAACCGGGCGCTCAAGGAATTAGGGGCCAATTTTAACGCTATGGGGAACAATGTCTGGTCAGAAACCCTGGCGCCCGGGAGCTATTCGATTGATATTGAACAGGTTGATAGCACAAAGCGTAAGGTTACATCTCATGGCTTTGTGCCTGCCGTATCTCCCCGCGTTGAACGCGTTCTTGAGGCAACCATAACTAAGAAGATCCCTCCGGATTTTTATGAAAATGCCATTTATTCCGGAGGCAGCGTGGATTTTAACGGAAATTCATACACGGTTACCGGCAAGGTGCGCTATGCCGATGAAATTGAATACAGCAGTAATAACGTAAACGGCACCATAACCGAGGATCCCGATATTAAGCCTCTGGCAATGCTTGATTTTCAGCAGTTGTATAATTTGAGCCTTGCCCAGCAGAATGTTTACGTAGTAGACCACAATAAATTGGTTAACCAGGCTACGGGGAGTGACGATTTTCCCGGCAGTTTCTGGTATGATGCTCAAAGCGGCATTCCCAATATTGTGTATATTGACGGAGATTTAGCCCTTAACGGCAATATCGGGACTATCGGAGGTTTTTTTGTGGTGGTAGGCGACGTCCTGACTAATCCCGACGATATTCAAAACGCCAATATTAACGGTAATGGCGTGGTTCAGGGGGTAATCTATACCCGCGGAGAATTTAAGATTAACGGCGGAGCGGGAAGATTAAATGTGGACGGCGGCGTATGGGCGGGCGAACAGGCGGTACTTAACGGAAACGCGGATGTTACCTACAATCAGGTTTATATGGATGCCATTAGGGACTTAAATATCAACGCGCAGGCGCAAGTAACCGCGTGGAAAGACACCCAGAATCCTTACGCGCTTAGCCAGTAGTTTTCTATGGTTTATCAAAGCAACCCGGGGAATATGACTCGCAAGGATATGGCGGGGTTCGCCCCGTTAGAGACTGCGGGGCAACCTGAAAAAAGAAAGAGGCCTCTATCGGGGTTTACCCTCGCGGAGGTTTTGCTGGCGGTGAGCATCCTGGCTTTTGGATTATGCGGAATCCTGGTTACTTATATCAGTATGCATATTTTTTCAGACTTAAGCCGTGATTTTACTGCCGTATCCAGCGCACTTCAGGCAAAGGCTGAAGAGATAAAGAGGACAACATTTAGCGCTCTTTCGGGGTTAAACGGCACTACTTTTGACCTTGGCGGTTTTGGGGCCGCTAACGCCAAAGGAATTATAGAGGTTACAGATATTGAAGGTTATACTGATTTAAAAAGAGTGAGGATTATTGCCTGTTTTAAGAGCCGTGCCAGGGTAATCGGAGAAGATGCGAACCTGAACGGCAGCCTGGATATCGGTGAAGACGCCAATAATAACGGCCGAATGGATTCGCCCGCGGAGATTATAACCCTGATCGCGAAATGATACTATGAAAAATAATCTTATAGCGTATAGCGTAGAGCGTATAGCGTATAGTAAGAAGAAAAATATTTTTTTTTCTTACCGCCTATCCGCTATCCGCTATCCGCTATCCGCTAAAGCTGGGTTTACCTTAGCGGAGTTAATGGTAGTGGTGGGAATTTTCGCGGGTATATTCGCTATGATACTGACAGTCCTGACGAATTCCGACCAGAGTTTTAGGGTGGGCCAGGATAGGCTTGCCGAGCAGCAGGAAGCTAGGCGAGCGATGGATGGTATCTCCGGGCTCCTGCGCCAGTCAAATCCCGCCTGGGTAATTAACGGGACTTCTTATCCGGCCACGGTATCCGAAGCAAGCACGAGGATTGATTTCTACCGCCCGGTTTTTGACGCTAACGGAAATATCACGTCTTTGAAGAAGATAACATTCAAGCTTGATCCGTCAAATAACGAGCGTCTATTGAAAAAAGAAGGTACGGCCGATGAGGTTGCCGTTGCCCATAATATTTCCTTTCTTAATTTCGGCGCGGGCTGCGCCGGATGCGGAAGTTTTAATTGCGCCTCCGTAGCCGAGGATTGCCCCGCGGTAACCATTGATGTAAGGGCCAGGAAGAAGAATGAGTTCGCTCTTTCGTCGCAAGTTTCCCTGCGCAACCAAAATGCGACGCTTTCTTCAGAAGTAGAGATAGAAGAGCCGCAGGAGGGCGAGTTTTGATGCGGAAAAAAGGCGTGGTCCTGACAATAGCGCTTGTCTTTATAGCGGTGCTCCTGGTTTTGACCGGAGCATACTTTTCAGGGCTGGTTACCGAAAAAAAATCATCGGATACCGAGCGTTTTGTCCTGCAGGCATTGCATTTGGCAGATAGCGGGGTAAGCCATGGGATTGCCGAGCTGAGAAAAATCATCCGCACGGATTTGAAAGCTAACATAGAGGCAACTCCTAAAACGGTTTGCGCGAATAATCTTGCCGAGCTATTCGCGAATCAGGACCCGCTGGGGCTCTTGGAAGACTATGGCGGATTTGGCCTGCTTTCGGGGCAGGCGGTATATGAAATAGCAGCTTTAAATTTAAATACGGGGATAGGGGGGTCATACGCCGCGGCAATATCTCTTACGCCTCAAGGCGGACTTTCTCAGAACCCAACTCAGCCGGCCGCGGATACCTATAGATTTTATTATGATTACGAAATAACCGCAAGCGCGGCGTTGGCCGGTCCCGGAATCCAGAAAACCGTCAATCTGCGTAAAGGCTCTTTTTCCATAGACGTGCACCTGGATAATTTTGCCAAGTATGCCCTCTTTACTTCTCAGCATATGACCCCTTCCGGAAGCACTGTTTGGTTTACCGCGAATACCAATTTTAGCGGCCCGGTTGCCACCAATACCCGCTTTAGCTTCGCGAATAACCCTTCCGGGCACTTTACTGAGGAGGTAACCCAGTTGCAGAATACCGCGAGATTCTACAATAGCGGTTCTCCCTTACTCCTGGACGCGGACAGTAACGCGGATAGGGACGTGCCTGTTTTTGATAATGGTTTTGAGAGGAGCCATCCGATGATAAACCTGCCGTCTTCTGTGTCGCAGACGGACCTGAAGGTGCAGGCTTTAGGCGGAGTCTCCGAGCCGGGAAGTAACGGCGTGTATGTGCCTAACGACGGCACAGTGGTTACCGGTGGTATTTATGTGAGGGGTAACCAGGGCCAAAGCTCGGATGACGCGGTAATCAGCATGGGCATAGATGGTAACGGTAATGCCGCCTATGGCATAACCCGTAGCTCAAACACTACCACGGTAACGGTAGATTACGCCAATAATCAAACCAAGGTGCAAACCGGTTCCGGAACCACTACTTATCAGGGTATTCCCGACGGTATAGGAAACGAAGGGGTGATACTTTATGTAAACGATCATATTAAAAGTTTGTCTGGCACGGTCCAGAAAGATTCCGCGGTTACCGTTTCCAGCGAGAGGGATGTCATTATTACCGGCAATATTGCCTACGAGAAGGATCCGAGCCTGCCTGAAAACGCGGGTTATGATAATCTTTTAGGAATTCTTTCCTGGGGCGGAAATGTGAGGATTGGCTCCTCCGCCCCGAATAATATAACGATTAACGCGGTAGTTATGGCGCCCACGGGAATTTTTACCGTGGATAACTATAACTCCGGCTCTCCGCGCGGTACCGCCACCTTATTGGGCGGCTCGATAACCCAGTTTTACGGAGCATTCGGGACATTCTCGGGCAGCAGCCCGCTTTCAGGTTACGGAAGGAATTTCGTGTATGACTCAAGGATGCTGCAAGGGATTGCCCCGCCGTATTTTCCTTATATCGGAAGCTTTACATCCTCCGATGACGGAGGGCTGGATATGAAGCTTATCTGGCAGGAGGGCTAAGGTGAAAAAAAATACCTTCTTCTTTTTGGCAGCTTGTAGTATAATTATAGCAGTCATTATTTTACTCAATGTGAGTACAAAGACAGGCGAAAATAGTCAGCCTGTGCCGCTTGACAACATGGCGCCTCAAGCGGAGGCGCGGGATTTGACGCTTTCAATCCAGGGAGAATCCGCGGGCCGGGAAATAGAAAGAGAGCCCGCCATCCCGGAGGGAGAGCCGCTCTTGAATTAATGTACCAGCGCATATGCTAAAGTATCAGGACATCCTCAGCCGCTTTAAAGCGCCCACCTTTTCCTTAAAATCTTCATTAAGTATCGGTATTGATATCGGCAACGCGTATATAAAGCTGATCGCGATTGAGAAAAAGGCGAAAACCTCGACTCTGAAGA
>SCPY01000106.1 GCA_004299495.1 bacterium
AGTTTTTCAGCATGTTCTCGGGATAAACCGTCAAACCATTAATTACCTCAATGAATTTATTAATGATGTAATCCAGGGCAATAGTTGAATCCGGGAAGATTATTCTCTCGCTTGAGGAGTGGCTGATATCCCGCTCGTGCCAGAGATTCACATTCTCCAACGCGGCGAGAGCGTTGGCGCGCAAAACCCGGCTTAAGCCGCAGATACGCTCGCAGATAACCGGATTGCGCTTATGCGGCATCGCGGAGGAACCCTTTTGCCCTTCGCCAAACGGCTCCTCAACCTCCAACACCTCGGTGCGCTGGAGATGGCGGATTTCAGTGGCGAATTTCTCTAAGGAAGCGCCGATAAGGGCTAAGGTATTTAAAAATTGAGCGTGAATATCGCGGGAAATAATCTGGGTGGCGACAATAGCCGGCTTTAATCCTAACCTTTTACAGACATACTCTTCAACAAACGGCTCAATATTGGAATATGTCCCTACCGCTCCGGAGATTTTTCCCACAGAAATTTCTTCTTTTGCCCTTTTCAATCTCTCCAGATTACGTTTAGTCTCGTCATACATTAACGCGAGCTTTAAACCAAAGGTAACCGGCTCCGCGTGTATTCCGTGGGTCCTGCCGATACAAACCATATCCTTATAACGCCTGGCTTTTTGCGCCAGAACCTTAAGCAGCCTCTCCAAATCTTCAATCAGAATATCGCTTGCCTCTCTTGCCTGCAAAGCCAGGGCGGTATCCAAGAGGTCGCTTGAGGTTAAACCGATATGCAGATATTTGGCATAAACGCCAAGAGACTCTCCTACACAGCTTACAAAGGCCACTATATCATGCTGGGTCTTTTTTTCTAATTCGTTTATTCGCCTGATGTTAAACCTGGCCTTTTGCCGGATTTTTACTACCGCTGATGGAGGGATTTTCTTCAGCTTAGAGTGCGCCTCGCAGGCAAGCAGCTCAATCCTCAAGAACTTGCCGAACTTTGACTCATCCTGCCAGATGGCAGACATTTTAGGAAGGCTATAGCGGGAAATCATAGCAATAAATTATAGCAGAGATTAAGGTAAGCGTCAAACAAAAACCCGCCACTATTAATGGCGGGTTAATTGGTTGCGGGGGTCCGATTTGAACGGACGACCTTTAGGTTATGAGCCTAACGAGCTACCAGGCTGCTCTACCCCGCGAAAACATCATATCACAAAAGAAATAATTGGCAATAGATTTATTTACGTTTATTCTCGTCTTCCGGCACCAGCTTATAAACAATCTCTCCCTTTTTAACGATGCCTAATTTTTCCCTGGCTACGCGCTCTAAATATTCAGGGTCTTTTTCCAATTTCTCCTTTTCCTGCTTGAGGGCGAGATTCTCCGCCGCCAGCTTCTTTATATTTACCTCTAACTCTTTATTTTTCTGGCGCAATTCCTGAATCCTGGCAAAGCCGGGAAAGAAAATAACCAGAAAAATCCCCGCGAAAACCAGGAACGAGGTTTGCTTTACAATTTTTAACATCTATTTCTTCCAGAGTTTGCCGGCATATACCGCCTTCTTCCCTAGCTCTTCTTCAATCCGCAGCAGTTCATTATACTTGCAGACGCGGTCGGTGCGGGAAAGCGAACCGGTTTTGATCTGGCCCGCGCCGCAAGCAACCGCGAGATGCGCGATGGTGGTATCCTCGGTCTCTCCTGAACGATGCGAGATAATCGCCTTATATTTATTCTTCTTGGCGATATTTATTGCCTCTAAAGTCTCACTCAACGAGCCGATTTGATTCACCTTTACCAGAATGGCATTGCCGATTTTTTCCGCGATCCCTTTCTTAAATATCTTGGGGTTAGTAACAAATATATCGTCTCCGACCAGCTGAAGTTTACTTCCCAGCCTCCGGGTCAGCTCCTGCCATCCCTGCCAGTCATTTTCCGATAAGCCGTCCTCAATGGAAAGTATGGGATACTTAGAGAGCCAGCTTTCATAAATCGCGATTAAATCCTGGGCGCTCTTCTGCGAATTCTCAAACGCGTAACTGCCATTTTTATGGCTGCGGCTATCGGAAGCCGCACCACCGCCCCCTGGCTTGTAGAAGGAGCTTGAGGCGCAGTCCAAAGCTAAGGATATATCCTCACCCGGCTTATATCCTGCCTTTTCAATTGCCTGGATAATCAGGCCCAACGCTTCCTCATTGGAATTCAGGCTCGGCGCGAATCCTCCTTCATCTCCCACTGAGGTGGAAAGCCCTTTTGACT
>SCPY01000107.1 GCA_004299495.1 bacterium
CCCCTGCCAGGGCTGTAACCGCCGGATAGGAAACATAATATGGTTCAGGAATCAAGACCTTGTCGCCCGGATTTAAAAGCGCGCGCATCGCCAGGTCCAGGCCCTCGCTTACCCCCACGGTAACCAGAATTTCATCGTCAGGATTATAATTCAGCCCGTAGCGGTTTTTCAGGAAATGCGCTATCTGCATCCGCAGTTTCATTAACCCTTTATTAGAGGTATAGCTGGTATAGCCCTGCTCCAGGGAGCCTATCGCCGACTCACGGATATTCCAGGCGGTGACAAAATCCGGCTCGCCTACTCCAAGGGAAATCACATCCTTCATCCCGAGCACCAGGTCAAAGAATGCCCGGATACCTGAAGGCTGAAGCTCCTGGACTGCTTTAGAAATAATATTTTTCATAATTAAAGCTATACGCTAATAAGATATTGCTATTCTTTTATTTTCTTCCTTGTGCTTGAGAACCACCCCGTCTTCCTTGTATTTTTTAAGCAAAAAGTGGGTCGCCGTGCCCCGAACATTCTCAAGGCAGGAAAGTTTCTCGGCCACAAAGTTAGAGACGGTACGCATATTCCTTCCCTCTACCACCACTAAAAGGTCATAGGTGCCGGAGATAAGATAGCAGCTGGTAACCTCGGGGAATGAATAGATCCTCTCGGCAACCTTATCAAACCCCAAGTCTTTCTGGGGCATGATATTCACCTCAATGAGCGCGCGCACCGTTGTATCTTCGCTGTGCATCAGCTCTTTATTTATTACGGCCTTATATTTAAGGATGAGCCCATCTTTCTCAAACTTCTTGATTGCCTGCTTTACCTTAAGTACCGGCATACGCAGCATCCTGGCTATCTCTTCCGGGCTAACCCGGGCATCCTTTTCTAAAATCTCTAAAATCTCATTCATTTTTCACCTCGCTTCTCTTATTTTTTTCCACAAAAGCTTTGCCTCCGACTTTTCCGCCCGGTCGAAATAAATATTCTTTCCGCTGGCTGAAAGCGGCAAAGCCATAATGGGGCTATAGCCCTTAAGCAATCCCAATCTATATCCTGCCAGGCCGGCCCGGTACATAATGCGGTTGTCAATGTCTAAGTTTGAAGCGGCCTTGGCGGCGCTAGAGAGGGCAATACCCAAATCCAAAAGCTTAAACATGCAAAACGGCCCCGGCATATGGATAGTCCGCGGAGGCTTTGCCTTTAAGAATTCCCGGCAGTCTTTAAAGCCGCAGCCTCCGCAATTCATTCCCAAAGGGTTTCTGCCCTTCACCCCGACGAGGATAAGGCAATCGGATTTATCTACAGCACCGGCGTCGCTGTGCCAGTCTAACTCTATAGCCCGCTTTTCATCTTTGGCCTTGCCATTTTGAAGCAGCCGGCAAAGCCGCTTAATTTCTGCGGTTATATCCTTTTTCCCGCTGTCAGAAAGTATCTTATACGTTATATCGTCAACCCCGGCGCTTTTTGGCGCCGTGCGAATGGATATGCCGATAAGCCCTGCCGCTTCTTTTACCGCTTTTGCCTCTCGCATTTAAAGCTTGCCTAATAAAGTCAGTATGCCGATAAGGATAAAAACTCCGGCGCTTACGAAACGCAGGATATTTTCCGGGACAAATTTTGCCACTACCTCTCCAAACAGAACCGCTATGAGCGTGGCAATGCCAAAGGCAAGCATCGCGCCCCAGAATACCGGCCAGGGAGATTTTGTCTTCGCGGTCAAATTCAGAACCGCGAATTCTGTTTTATCCGCCAGCTCTGCCAGGAAAATCGTTCCAAACGCGGTAAAAAATATCCGCCAGTCCATTTATTTGCCTCCTGTCTCGTGTCCCCGGCCTCCTGTCTCGGGCCTTTGGCTGCAGACCGTTAGGCCGCGGAGACTAAAGGCTACCGCTCTTTAACTGCCTGAGCCATTACAATTGCCTCCGCCACCTGGCGCATTGATTTACGGTTATCCATGCTGTATTTCTGGATCGCCCGGTAAGCCTCGTCTTCACTCAATGACCGCTCTTTCATCAGCACGCCCTTGGCCTTTTCTACCAGCTTGCGCGTCTCCAGCTCTTCCTGGATAATCCTGGTCCTTACAATCAGCTCGGTATTCTCAATCACCATTGCCGCCTGGTTGGCCACCGCGGTAAGCATATGAACCTCATTCTTGGTAAAGGTATGCGGCTTTGAGGTATACAGGTTGATCACTCCGATTGCCTTTCCCTTGGCTATCAAGGGAACGCACAATAAAGAGGCAAGCCCTTCCTTTCGGGCAATATCTTTGTATTTATATTCTTTCTCTTTGGTAACGTCATAGATGGCAATGGGCTCCTTCTGCAAGGCTGCCTTTCCGGCAATGCCCTCGCCGATTTTCAGGTGTGGTTTTTTATTATAATCTTCTGAAATTGACTGGGTGGCCCTGATACAGAGTTCCTGCTTCCTTTCGTCAACCAGCATAAGCGAGCAGATTTTTGAGCCGAGGGCCTGGGCAGTCACCGTCACGATAAGCCGCAAGATATCCTCTAAATATTGCTCTGAAGTAATCGCCTGGGCTATTCTTGAGAGCGCCTCAATGTGGCTGTTTAGCTTAGGCATAATTAACTCCTGCCTCTGCAGGCGCGCACGCAGATACCGCAGATATACTGGTCAGCAATTTTATTCCTCTGAAATTCTTTTAATAACTCAAAGCATCCTAAATGGTTAAAATCGCCCGGCTTTTCCTTTATCGCCTTTACCGGACATTTTACCACACAGGCAAAGCATTTTCCACAATCTTCTCTTGCCGGCTTATCCGCCTTTAAGGGCAAATCCGTAAGCACTGTGCTTAAGCGAAACTGGCTGCCCAGCTTTTTATTTACCAGGAGATTATTCCTGCCGATCCATCCCAGGCCTGCCTGGTATGCGACGTGCTTATGCGAAAGATGCGCGGTCTGTTTTTGCCAGTCCACAATCTGCGAAGCAGGGATTGGCAGGGCCCTAAAACCTAAGTTCTGGATGAAATTCGCCGCGCGCAAAGTAAGCTGGTCTAAAAACATATTGACGGTGCGGTAATGATGGAAATAGAGCTTAGTAGGCTCTTGCTCAATCCCCTCTAATACAGGAGAAGCTACGCGCGCGCCTACGCAGACGGCAGACGACAACCCGCGGCTGACCGTGTCCGGAAGAGCGAAGCTGTCTTTCATTCCGGAAATATCCGCTACCCCGAATACATCCGCTCCCCAATTCAGGCAGAATTTTTTAAGCTTATTGCGATTCTCAACTTTCGGCATATGGCCCTTACCTTTCCCGCCTCGTAGGTGGGAAAGGTTTTATTTAGAGCTTTTCCGGATGGTGCCGGACCACCTTTGCCTCTATCATGTAAATCACGTCTTCAGCGATGTTGGTGGCATGGTCGCAGATACGCTCTAAATGGCGGGTGACTAAAATTAAGGGGACCGCGCGCGGAGCGGTTGAGCCGTCCTTTACCATATAATCATAAATTAACTCTTTCTGGACTAAATCACGCAAGGAATCCGCCTCCCTGTCAGACAAAACCACCTTCTTTGCCAATTCAACATCCTTATTGATAAAGGCGTCAATCGCCTCTTTCACCATTATCTGGGCAATCCCGGCTAATTTCGGTATATCGATTAGCGGCTTTAGCACAGGCTGGGAGATAAGCTCCTCGGCCCTTTCAGCAATATCTACCGCCAGGTCAGCCATGCGCTCAAGATCGGCATCGCTTTGCATTGCCATAGTAATAAAACGCAAATCCTGGGCAACCGGCTGGCGCAGGGCAATCAGATCAAGGCAGAACTCATCAATCTTATTCTCCAGCTCATCTATTTTCTTATCCGAGGCGATAACCGCCTCAGCCAGCGATTTATCCCTTTGTTTAAGCGCCTCTATTGACTTAAAAATGGCTTCTTCCACCAGCGATGCCATTGTCAATATGTATTGACGCAGCTGCTTTAATTCTTCATCAAATATTCGCTCCATTATTTTACCCCCCTTTGGCCGGAAGAATTTTAACTTCTCTTATCAACCATATCTTCCGGTTATATACTCCTCTGTCCGTTTATCCTGAGGCGCGGTAAACATTTCCACAGTCTTTCCGAATTCAATCAGTTCTCCCAAAAGCATAAAACCCGTATCGTCAGAGGCTCGCGCCGCCTGCTGCATATTGTGCGTTACTATCACTATGGTGTATTCTTTTTTAAGCCTGGCAATCAGCTCTTCAATCTTCAACGTTGCCTGCGGGTCAAGCGCGGAACATGGCTCATCCATAAGTACGATATCCGGCTTCACCGTGATAGCCCGGGCGATACATAGCCGCTGTTTTTGCTCAAGGGACAGATTTAAGGCATTCTTGCGCAGCTTATCCTTTAAATCATTCCACAACAGCACAGATTCCAGGCTTTCCCGCACTATAGCGTCAAAGGCGCTCTTTTTTGCCAGGTGATGGACTTTAAGTCCGAAGATAATGTTTTCATACACCGAAAGAGGAAACGGATTCGGCCTCTGAAACACCATACCCACTCTTTTACGCAATCTCACCAGGTCGCTAAACCCGCCGTCAATGATATTACTGCCGTCTATCAACACTTTTCCTTCGATACGCACTCCCTCAACCAGGTCATTCATCCGGTTAAAAACCCTCAAAAGCGTGGACTTACCGCAGCCCGAAGGGCC
>SCPY01000108.1 GCA_004299495.1 bacterium
CCGCAACGTTTTTCGTCCATACTTTTCCTTCTCTCCTAAGTATTCAACCTTCAGTTTTTATCCTTAATCTGCCTTATTATACCCTTTTTTCCTTTACCTGTCATTAAACTTAAGCTATACTAAAAATTATGGAGCATGACCTTTTCCGCCGCTTTTTCCAATCAGTCAAGGCCCATCCGCAAGGAATCGCCTGCCAGATAAAAGAAACTGATGCCTATATTACCTATACCTATGCCGAGCTTCATCAGCTTTCCCTGAAAATAGCCGCCCTCTTAAGCCAAGAGGGTATCGCCAGGGAAGAGCGGGTGGCAATCCTCTTAGAGAACTCACCTTTCTGGCCGGCAATCTATTTCGGGATTATGGCTATCGGCGCAACCGCCGTGCCCATAGACCCCAAGCTAACCCCTTTTGAGGTCAATAACATCCTGCGCGATTCCCAGGCAAGAATTCTTTTTACTTCTCAAGAATTTTATGGCCCATTAGCGGACTTCCTCAAGAATATTCTCTCTTTTAAAAAAGCCTTCCTGTATCCGTTCCCTGAAATAACTTCTATCAGTGCCAATCCGCAGATATCCGCTGCCAACGAACCTGACGATATTGCCTCGCTTCTCTATACCTCGGGAACCACCGCCTCGCCCAAAGGCGTGATGCTTACCCACAAGAACTTTTGCGCTAATTTTGACAGCATCTTTAAACTGAAGCTAATCGTCCCCTCTGACAATCTACTCTCTATGCTTCCACTGCACCATTCTTATCCCTTTATGGTAACCTTGATCGCGCCCTTATTGATGGGGGCGAAAGTCACTTTCTTAAACAGCCTGAAATCCGAAGACTTGCTGCGCTGCATGCAGGAAGCCCGCGTCACTATTTTAGTGGGCGTGCCGCAGCTTTATCATCTTTTGCACAAGTCAATCTTTGACAAAATTAAAAACGCCTCTTTCTTACTTTCCGTTCTAAAAGTTACTAATGCCGCGCGTTCGCTCTTTCGCCTTAACATAAACAAAATTATCCTTAAAGAATTACATCAAAAGTTCGGAGGCTCTTTGCGCTTTTTTGCCTCCGGCGGAGCGCGCTTGGAGCCAAAGGTCGCCTCCGAGCTAAGCCTGCTTGGCTTTACTATCCTGGAAGGTTACGGCCTCACCGAGACCTCACCCGTAGTTACCTTTAGCCCGCCTCAACGGATCCGGTTCGGATCGGTAGGCATCCCGGTGCCGGAGGTGAAAATCCGCATACATAATCCTAACCCCGAAGGCATCGGAGAAGTCTTGATTCAAGGGCCCAATGTAATGAAGGGTTATTACAAAAAGCCCAAAGAAACGCTGGATGTCCTCAAGGACGGATGGTTTTATTCCGGAGACCTGGGCTATATCGGCCGCGGGGGCTACCTTTACCTTACCGGGCGCTCCAAGGAAGTCATCGTGCTCTCCAGCGGAAAGAATATTTATCCCGAGGAAATTGAGGCCCACTATCTGAAAAGCCCTTACATAAAGGAAATTGCCGTTTTAGACGCCGTAGCTAACGGAATCCATACGCTCCAGGCGGTAGTCCTGCCCAATATTGATTATTTCCGTAAAACCCGCGAGGTCAACATCCAGGGTAAAATCCGCTGGCTCCTTGAGAGCCTTTCCAAGGAACTTCCTTCTTATAAGCGGATTATGGGTTTTGTCATCGCCAAAGAAGAACTGCCCAAAACCCGCCTGGGGAAATTAAAAAGATACGAGATAAAGGCGCGGTATTCGGGCGGAGAGGCGCCGGGCAAAGCGCAGCCCGAAGAGGCAAGAGCGGAAGATTTAAGCCGGCCCCTGGCGCAGCTGGAAAATCAGGTCTTGGGATTTTTATCCAAGTCCTTAAAAATGAAGGCCGGCATCAATGACCATCTGGAGCTGGACTTAGGCATTGATTCTTTAACCCGCGTGGAACTGGCTATCGGCTTAGAAAAACTATTCAATATCAGCATCCCGGATACGGATATCGGAGCGGTCTTTACCGTCAGAGAGCTTGTTGAAAGAATAAGCCAGTTGATACAAGCTCCGGCAGGCGCACCGGTGAGCGCCGCCGCCCCCAGCTGGAGCCAGATTATCCGGGAAACTCCCCCAAAAGATATTTTAGACAAAATCAATCTCAGGCCCCGGGCCATTGACATAGTCCTTACTTTTATAATTCTTAATTTTATCCGCCTTATTTTCCGGACATTCTGGCGCTTAAAGATTC
>SCPY01000011.1 GCA_004299495.1 bacterium
TACATTGGAGCAAAGGTCGGAAATCGCTAACCGCGAAAACGCTGATTTTTTTGTCAGTGTGCATTCAAACTCCGCGCGCTCAAGCAAATTGTCGGGTTTTGAGGTTTACTACGTAACCGATAAGATAAATGACGCGGAGCGCGCGCTCAAAGCGGCCAGGAGCGGCGATTTAAATATTGATCCGGGCTCTTTCTACAAGAATTCCCTTGACCTGAAGGCCGCGCTTTGGGATATGCTTTATACCCGGTATCGCGGAGATTCTATTATTTTAGCGCAAAGCATCTGCGAGGCGGCGGGCAGGGGAATGGGCGTGAAGATTCTCGGCGTCAAGAGCGCGAGATTCTATGTGTTAAAGGGCGCGCGGATTCCGGCAGTCTTAATTGAAACAGGTTTTCTTTCTAACCCCGCCGAGGAAAGATATCTGCGAAACGGTTTTTACCGCCAGCAGATTGCCGAGGCAATCTGCGAAGGAATAATTCTGTACGGCAGGCGCTGTGAATTAGCGCGGAGAGAGTAATGTCAAGGGCAATCGGGGTATTTGATTCTGGGGTAGGGGGGCTGACGGTGGTAAAGGAACTTATCCATCAGCTTCCGCGGGAAAATATTGTTTACTTCGGAGACACTGCCAGGGTCCCTTACGGAATCAAATCTCAGGAGACCATAGTGCGTTTTTCCATTGAGAATATCCTGTTTCTGCTCAAACAGGAGGTAAAGCTGATCTGTGTTGCCTGTAATACCGTTTCAAGCATTGCCCTGCCGGTAATCCGGAATCATTTTAAGGTCCCTCTGGTGGGGGTTATCTCGCCCGGAGCGCGCGAGGCAGTCTACGCCACAAAGAATAAGCGTATCGGTGTAATCGGCACCAAGGCCACCATAGCAAGCAAGGCCTATGAGAGCGAAATCAAGGCCATCAGCCCGGATATCAAGGTTGTCTCCTGCGCCTGCCCTTTATTCGTGCCTTTTGTTGAGGAAGGATGGATTAATGAGCGGGCGGTCTTTGATGTGGCGAAACGCTATCTTCAGCCGTTAAAGGTCGCCTCTGTGGATACGATAATCTTAGGCTGTACGCATTATCCTTTACTAAAGACGGTAATCAAAAAGGTAATGGGAGGCGGAGTTACTTTAATAGATTCGGCTAAGCAGGTAGCCACGGAGGTAAAACAGATTTTAAACCGGGAGGAGTTATTGGAATTTAATCCCGGGCCGCGGAGGGATTTTTATGTTTCTGACGGCCCTGCCTGGTTCAGCGGTTTAGCCAAGAGGTTCCTGGGTCATTCCGTAAAGAAAGTTACAAAGGTGAGCCTGAATGTATAAGTTAAGAGTAAGGTCTGAATTTAGCGCGGCGCATAACCTACGTGAATACCGGGGGAAGTGCGAGGCGCTCCATGGACATAACTGGAAGGTTGAGGCGGCGCTTGCCGCGCGCGACGTGGGCCGCGATGGTTTGGCCATGGATTTTCATGTGATCAAGAGAACGCTTAAGAAGATTCTGGGTGAACTTGACCATGCCTATCTCAATGAACTTCCCTATTTTAAGAAGCAGAATCCAACCTCGGAGAATCTCGCGCGCTATATTTATGAGAAATTAAGGATTAGCCTTAGGACGGCAGGTTGCGAATTGCATGAGGTAACGGTCTGGGAATCGGATAATTGCTCTGCCACCTATGATGAGCGATGAAAAAAGCCCGCCTCTCCGGCGGGCGGTTGTGCTTTTGTCAGGAGGATTAGATTCGGCAACTACGCTTTATTACGCCAGGGAGAAGGGCTATGGATGTTTTTGTCTTATCTTTGATTACAGCCAGCGCCATAAAAAAGAAATTGATTGCGCGAAAACGATAGCGAAAAAAGCAGGTTGCGTTTTTCAAATAATCAAAATCAGCCTGCCCTGGAAAGGCTCAAGCCTTTTAGATAGAAAGATTCCCGTATCAGGGCTTAATGTTCAGGGTTCAGGAAGAATTCCGTCAACCTATGTTCCGGCGCGTAATATCATATTCTTGAGCTTTGCCTTATCATACGCAGAAGCCATTGG
>SCPY01000109.1 GCA_004299495.1 bacterium
CTGATGAGCGAATATATCCCGGCGAATAAAAGAGGGGCGTATTTCGGCTGGCGTAACCGCACGCTGGGTTTTATTGCCGTGGCCGCTTCGCTTTTCGGGGGTTTGACCCTGCAGATATTTAAAAATAACGTCTTTACGGGATTCTTGATAATTCTCTTGTTTGCGATGTGCGCGCGGTTTGCTTGCGTCTATTTTCTGTCGCTTCAATATGAACCCAAGTTCAGGCATGGCAGCCATGCCCGCTTTAGTTTTCTTGATTTCCTGAAAAGGGCAAAAGAGAGCAGTTTTGGGCGTTTTGTTTTTTTTGTCGCGGGGCTAAACTTTTGCGTAAATCTGGCAGCTCCATTTTTCGCGGTATTTATGCTAAGAGACCTAAAGTTTAATTATTTAACCTATACCTTGGTGATGGTTCCCGTGCCGCTTACTACGTTTTTGTTAATCCGGCGTTGGGGCTACCTCGCGGACCGGATAGGAAACTTGCGTGTGCTTAAGTTTACCGCCCTTTTTATTGCCAGCCTGCCTTTGCCCTGGATTATCTACCGCCATCCGGCCTTTTTGATTCTTGTCCAGATTCTGGGAGGTTTTGCCTGGAGCGGGTTTAACCTCTGCGCCACTAATTTTATCTTTGACAGCGTATCCGGGCCGAAGCGCACCCGCTGTTTTTCCTATTTTAATGTGATTAACGGATTCTTTATCAGCTTAGGCGCGGCTATCGGAGGGTATCTGGCAACCCACTTGCCTGAGCTGTTCGGCCATCGCCTGCTGTTTTTATTTTTACTTTCTTCAACGATGCGCTTTTTGGTGGTTTTGTTTTTTACTCCCAGAATACAAGAGGTGCGCGCCAGCGTAGAGCCCATTAAAGCGCTGGGTATAGTAAAATCCATCATATTTAAATGACCGATATAAGAAATTATTCTTTGGAAGATTTAGCAAAGATTTTAAAAGGCTGGCAGGAGCCGGAGTATCATGCCAAGCAGATATTTTCCTGGATTTACCAAAAAAGGGCCGGATCCTTTGAGGAGATAACCAATCTTTCCCTGGCCTTAAGGAAGAAACTTAAGGAAAATTTCACTTTTAGGAAATTAGAATTAGCCAGGTTTCGTGAATCCGTTGACGCCACAAAAAAATTCCTCTTTCGTTTAGAAGACGGTAACTTTATTGAATCGGTAATGATTCCCGCCGAAGGGCGTTTTACTGCCTGTCTGTCTACCCAAGTTGGCTGTAAATACAGCTGTAAGTTCTGCGCCAGCGGACTCTTGGGTTTTAAGCGGAATCTGGAAGTGTGGGAGATTTTGTCTCAAGCATTAGAGATAAACCGCCGGATGCAAGGCGGTGGAGAAGAGAGGGTTACGCATATTGTCTTTATGGGAACAGGCGAGCCGCTAGATAATTATGACAATGTTTTAGAAGCAATCAGGATAATCAACTCCAAAGACGGATTAAATATCGGCGCGCGCCGAATAACCATCTCAACGGCGGGGGTAATTCCGGGAATTAATAAATTATCCCGGGAAGGCCTGCAAATAGAATTATCGGTTTCTCTGCATGCCTCAAATGATACCACCAGAAGCCGGCTTATGCCCATAAATAAAAAATACCCCTTAAAGGATTTAATTTATGCCTGCAAAAAATATGCCTCGGATAGTGGACGGCAGGTTACCTTTGAGTATGCTTTAATCAGGGATGTAAATTGTTCAAGCCGGGATGGCCGGGATTTGGTTAAGCTTTCAAGGGGCTGGCTAGCCAAGGTAAACCTGCTTGTGTATAACCCAGTAAAGGAGCTTTCTTTTCAGCCGCCTGACAGTAAGGAAATATCGGCTTTTAAACATCTCATACAAAATGAGGGTATTCCGGTTACCTTACGTAAGCCACGCGGACAGGACATAGAAGGCGCCTGCGGCCAGCTGCGCTTAAGGCAAGGTAGTAATAATGCGTAAAACTAGGCCTGTAATTTTTATCCTCTTGCTTATTTTCTGTCCGCTTTGCTATGCCCAGCAGTTAACGAAAGAGGTTTGTCTTCAAAATATTTGCGTCATCGCGGAAATTGCCGATACGGTAAGCAAGAGAACGCAGGGGCTGATGTTTAGAAAAAGCTTATCTGATAATCAAGGTATGCTTTTTGTCTTTGAAAAAGAAGATCTTTATGGCTTCTGGATGAAGAATATGCAGATTCCATTAGACATAATCTGGATTGATAAAGATAGGAGGATAGTGGATATAAAAACAGATGTCCTGCCCTGTAAGGATTCCTGCCAAGGTATAATGCCGCAAGAGAATTCCCGGTATGTCTTAGAGGTTAACGCTGGGTTTGTAGAGAAAAATAAAGTGAGGATAGGGGATAGGGTTGATTTCCAAGATAGAGTTAGAGAAAATCCATAGGGTTTCCGGACTGCTTGAGGGCTGCAAAAGCATTTTATTCATTACCGGAGCCGGCATATCCGCGGATTCCGGTCTGCCTACCTACAGGGGAATCGGCGGGCTGTATAACGATAAGGCTACCGAAGACGGCATACCCATAGAGATGGCCCTGGCAGGCGAGATGCTTAAGGAGAGGCCTGAGATTACCTGGAAATATCTCTCCCAGATAGAAAAGAATTGCCGCAATGTCAGGTTTAACCGCGGCCACGAAGTTATCGCGGAAATGGAAAGGCGTTTTGAGCGGGCTTGGGTCTTAACCCAGAATATTGACGGATTCCACCGCGCCGCGGGCTCGCGCAATGTCATTGAGATACACGGGAATATGCGTAAGTTGGTTTGTATCAAATGCCCCTGGCGCGCAAAGGTCAAGGATTACAGCCAATTAACCATACCGCCTGTCTGTCCAAAATGCGGCTCTATTGTGAGGCCGGAGGTAGTATTTTTCGGAGAAATGCTACCTGTTAAAGAATGCCAGATTCTATCGGATGAACTTGCTAAGGGCTTTGATATCTATTTTTCCGTAGGCACAACCAGCGTATTTCCTTATATCCAACAGCCTATAATTGATGCGCATTATTCCAAACGCCCCACCATAGAAATAAACCCTTCCGAAACCGAAATATCGCATATTGTGGATATCAAAATCAATTCAGGCGCGGCCGAGGCCCTGGATAGCATCTGGCAAGAGTATAATCGCTAAACTATTCCAGCGCCAAGGCGAATTTTATGGCGTTATCAATCTGTTCTATTTTCTCTGAGCTAAGCAGACATATTCTTTGGGTGAGAATTGATTTTCTGATAGTAGTAATCGTATCTAAATTGGCTACACATTCTTGTGGTAAGCCGTCTTTTTCATCCAGAGGAACTTCTATGGGGATATCACGGATGGTTGTGGTTATCTGCGCTACGGTAACGGCATTGCGCACCTGGTAAGCTTCATCCCGGGAGAGCAAAAGTACCGGCCGCCTGCCGACAGGTTGGGGCTGCTCTGCCCACCAGACTTCGCCACGCCTCATTGCAGCCCTTCCTCATTAAAAGCCTCTGCCGAAGCTTTTTCAAAGGCCTCTATTTCCTGGATAGATTCAGGTTTTTTCCCGTAACCCTCTTGGTAACGTTTAATCAGTTCTTCCTGTCGGCGGTGTCTTAACCAGAAGCGGATAGCTTTGTCTATAATGCCGCTTCGGCCAATGCCTAATTTCTTGCGGATTTGCTCTAATTGGTAAAAATCTTCCTTTGGTAAGCTGATAGCGATTTTCAAAGTATTACGCATTTCTATATACCTCCTTATCCTACCAAAGTATAACATATTTCATACTAATGTCAAACTATTTTGCTCTTAAACACGAAACCCGATTATCCTTTTCTCTTTTGCTGGAAACGGTTCGAGCATTTGTTTTATCGCTTCAAATATCGCCTTTATGGTCTGATCGTGTTCGGCGTATTTCTTCTCGAGTGTTTCAATTCTTACTGCTAAGTCTTTGTGGGTTAAGAAAATTTCTCTTAACTTAGTAAAGGCGCGCATAATGAGGATATTGACTTGTATAGCTCTTTCGCTATTTAATACGCTTGATAGCATTGCTACGCCGTGTTCTGTAAAAGCATATGGTAGATATTTGATGTGTTTGCCTCTTTTAGAGATTTCGGGTTTTGTATTGTTTAAGGTCACAAATTGTGACCTTAAAGACTCTGCCTCTTCCCAGTTGAGCTGAAACATAAAATCCTCCGGAAAACGCTTGATATTTCTCTTTACGGCTTGGTTAAAAGCCTTAACCGGAACCCCATAAAGCTTAGCCAAATCTCCATCAAGCATTACTTTCTTGCCCCTTAATTCCAAAATCCTTGCAGTAATACCTTTTGTAGCAATTATATCAGGCATTTTTCACCTCCTACTATATATGACGTAAAAAGAGGCTATTTTCGTTCAAATATTTTTAGGGGATTGGTAAGGAATTGATTAAGGGAGGTGCTGTTAAAATAGTGCCGGGGGAGGGAGTTGAACCCTCACGAGGTTGCCCTCACCGGTTTTTGAGACCGGATTGTCTGCCATTCCAACACCCCGGCATAAAAACAGAACTTTTAGGCGGGCCTAATACTATGGAAAGGATAATTCCTTCCTGGAGTTTGTCAGAGCTAAAGACTAAAGGAACAGGTATTGCTTCTTCTTTAGTTTTAACAACCGCGGGAGCGGCTGGCTTGATTTCTGATATGGTTTTTTTTTCTGCAACAACCGGATGCGGCTCGTGTTTCTTTTTTGCTACTGGCGGAGGATGAAGAGGATACGTCTCCGGTAGTGGCATAGGAAAGCGAAGGCCCAAGGTTTCTAACAACCTTAGCTTTTTCTCCAGCGCTTCTCTTTCCTGCCAGGAAGGAGAAGCAGGAGGCGGCTGGGAATAGGGTTGTCTTTCGGCTTCCCGCGGCTGTTTGGTTTTTTTGGTAAGTGTGGGGATGAGCCAGAAAAACACCATAATTACCAGCCAAATGATTGATTCAAAAAGATTTTCCAAAGACTTTTACTCCCTCTGTTTATCCGGCGGCTGGCCGATTTTCTCGCGCATTGAGGTATCTGCCTGGATATTGCGCAGATTGTAGTAATCCATAACTCCTAATTTACCTTCCCGAAATGCCTGGGAAATAGCTAAGGGAATTTGCGCCTCCGCCTCAATGACCTTGGCGCGCATTTCCTGGGCTTTGGCTTTCATTTCCTGCTCTTGGGCTACTGCCATGGCCCTGCGGGTCTCTGCCTTTGCCTGGGCAACCTTTAAGTCCGCTTCCGCCTGTGACGCCTGCAGGTCCGCTCCAACGTTCTTACCCACATCCACATCCGCGATATCAATAGAAAGAATCTCAAAAGCGCTTCCGGCATCAAGGCCCTTGGAGAGCACATTCTTAGAGATAGAATCCGGATTTTCAAGAACATGTTTATAGGTGTCGGCTGAGCCGATAGTAGTAACAATGCCTTCTCCGACGCGGGCAATAATCGTTTCTTCGGTGGCGCCGCCTACCAGCCGTTCCAGGTTCGCCCGCACCGTAACCCTGGCTTTTGCTTTTAGTTCTATGCCGTCTTTGGCGACTGCCGCCAGAACACCCTCTTTCGGAGCGTCTATTACCTTGGGATTAACCGAGGTTTTTACCGCCTCAAGGACATCTCTGCCCGCCAAATCAATAGCGCAGGCGCGCTCAAAGGCAAGGTTGAGATTGGCCTTATCCGCGGAAATCAACGCCTTGACTACACGAATAACATCGCCGCCGGCTAAATAATGCGCCTCTAACCTATCGGTATTCACCGAAAGCCCGGCCTTGTGCGACATTATCAGAGAATTAATAATAACATGGGGGGAGACCTTTCGCAGGCGCATTCCCACTAAACTAAACATTCCGATATGTACTCCCGAAGCTACGGCGCTGACCCAGAGCCGAACCGGGATAAGATAGAAAAACAGCCACATAAAGGCAAGGGCAACAAAGATTAAAATAGGCAAAGCCATTTTTACACCTCCGTTTTTTCTTTTACAGTTACTTTGTTTCCTTCTACAGCCGTAACTTTGATTTTCTTATCTTTATCAATAAAGATGCTCTCGGCAGCTACGTCTACGCGCTTGCCGTCAATAAGAGCAATTCCTGACGGCCTGAGCGTCGTGAGGGCCACACCGCTTTTATTTAAGAGTCCGGAAAGGTCCTCGGAAGAACTGAAGCCTTTCTCCTTTGATTCTTGCGAATCCAGCCGGATTTTCTTCCAGATAAAACTGCGGCTAAAGAGCTTAAAGAAGCCGACTACCAGCAGGATGCTTGCCAGGATAGTAAGTATTCCCCAGAATAGGCTTAGTTTCACCGCGCTGTAGCAGCCGATAATCAAAAGGATAATGCCGGAGATTCCGGTAATGCCAAAACCGGGGGTGAGCAATTCCACTAAAAGCAGAATAAAGCCGACGCTTACAAAGGCAATAACCCTTAACGGCTCAGACATTATGTATTTCCTCAACTACCAGCTCGCCGCCTTCAATTTTAACTACTCTTACCGGCTTATCTTTGTCAATAAAATCGCCCTGGCTTAATACGCTCAGGGTTTTTTCCTCAAACACCGCCCTTCCCGAAGGCCTTAATATGGTGATGGTTTTGCCGCTCTTTCCCAAATATATATCTAAATCAGGCGCGGAGCGGAACCCGGCTTCTTTTTTCTCGGAGGCAGATAAGATAATATTTTTCCAGAGCGGGCTCTTAGGTAAAAACTTTAACGCCGCAAGCACCGCGATTATGGTCAGGAGCCCCGCGTAGCCCAGGGTGTAGAGGGCGCCCGTAAGTTCAATCCGCGGAATATGAAACGGATGTTTTATCAGGGCCAGGAAAACGCCTGAGATAATCAGGCATATGCCGCCCGCTCCGGCAATGCCAAAGCCGGGGATGACAAATATCTCTAAGGATAAAAGGATTATACCCGTGGCAAACATCAGGATCTCCGTCCAGTTGGCAAGGCCGGCCAGATAATGGCCCCAGAAGAAGAGCGCCAGGCATAAAACCCCCAGAGTTCCGGAGAGCCCCCAGCCGGGGATCTTTAATTCAAAGATTATGCCTAGGAATCCTAAGCTCAAAAGCAAAGGGCTCAGCATAGGGTGGGTGATAAAACGCACCATCACCTCTGACCAAGTAGGTTTTAATTCGGTTATTTTTGCTTCTTTTAATTTCAGATATTCTAAAATCTCCTTGCGGTTATTTAAAATCTCCCCTGCTATCCCTAATTCCTTTGCCTCTTTCGCGGTGAGATTAAGCAGTTTGCCTTTGGGGTTTATGGTTTTGATAACCTGGATTTCCCTTTCTTTGTATTGAGATTTTATTTCTTCTAATTCCTGTGCAGTCAAAATCTTAATTTCATCTTTTATCTTTACTAATTTTACCTCTATATCTTTATCCACCATCGCCAGGGCTAAATTTGCCGGATGACGATTTTGCTCGGCAACGGCCTTAAACTTGGCCCTGAGAGCCGAAACTGTTTTTTCATCGGTAAGCTCGTCTTTTCCGCCAAATCCGCCGATAGCCCGCGGCTCGGCAGAGCCGATGCTTGAACCCTCGGACATAATGATTTTTTCGCAGGCCAGGCTAATCAGCGCTCCTGCTGACCAGGCCTGGTCGTCAATAAAGGCAATAGTGGGGATGGGTTTTACTTTTTCTAAGGAGTCGGTAATCTCAACCGCGGCATCTACCCGGCCGCCGAAGGTATCTATCTCTAAGATTACTGCCTGGGCGTTATTTCCCTTTGCCTCGGAAAGGGCGCGCTTGATAAAACTGGAGAGGCCAAGATCAATAATGCCCTTTACCGGAATAACATAAACCGGATTTTGGTTCTGGGAAAAGGAAACAGAGGCGATAGCTAAGAAAATAATAAAAAGGGACACAATTTTCTTCATGGTAAACACTACAATAACACCTAAAATTATGTTTGTCAAATAGAGAAAAGCGCGGTATAATAACTTTTCTTAAAATATAAAAAGGAGCCAGACAAATGAGTAAAAACTTGATTGTCCTGTTATTTTTAGCCTTCGCGGCATCAGGCTGCGCTACTCTGGAATATCAAGGTAAAATAAATACCCTGGAGGGCCGGGCAGAGCAGTTGCAAAAAGAAAATGCCATGCTTAGGGATAAAGTGGTTGCCCTGGAGGATGCCCTATCTGATGCTACCAAGAAGCAGAAGGTAGTCTTGAAGGCGCCAACCGGCAGGGATATCCAAACTGCCTTAAAAAATGCCGGCTTTTACCAAGGGGAAATTGACGGAAAAATCGGCACAAAGACTAAAGGGGCGGTGATGAAGTTCCAGGAGGCAAACGGCCTTAACCCTGATGGCTCTGTGGGCAGCCGCACCTGGGAAAAGCTTTCGGAATACACTAAACAAGAATAATTCTGCATTTGTCGGGGCTGTAGTGAAAAGGGATCACACAACAATGGCATTGTTGGATTAGGGGTTCAATTCCCCTCAGCTCCACCATTTCTTTATTACCGTTTCTCCGATCGCCTGCAGCCGGAATTGAAGGTCGGTGCTTAGGTAGTGTATCGCGCATATCCCTTTATAATCCTTCCTTAATGTAGGCTTTCCTTTTGTTCTTCCGTCCGGCTTGCTCTTATAAAAATTAGCCAAGGGTATTCCTGTTACATCCGACCAATATTTATTAAGTTCCGTCAAGTTTTGATCGCATCTATACATTATCCTGCAGCGTAACTTATTTTCGTTAATATCAAAAGACGTCCTTAATAGATTAACAAAACAGCGTATTATCTCCGGATTGGAATTTCCAAGGACTAAGCATTTGGTAGAAGGATACTTTGCCCCCTCGCATAAATATAGTAACCCGCATATAAGCCGGCCGATTTCCCGATTTTTAACTGCAAGTTTAGCAAAGTGTTTTACTTCACTACGAATTTTTTCTTTCCACCGCTCTATTTTCTCGTAATTCGCCTTTAAGGCCAGAGGCCTTCCTAACGCCCCGGAATCAAGAATCTTTTGCCTGATATGCTCTTTTTGTTTAGCTGTAAGCTGAATATCCCTAACCCATCCAGAAACGGTGCTCTTAGGTATTTTCATTGTTAAACTAATTTCCCCTACTGACCAGCCTTGGCTTCTTAAATTGCGCATCTTTTGTTTTATCTGTCGCGAGTATTCTTTAACCATTTATCCTTACCAGCATAGCTACTTTTAGCCTGAATTTCCAAAAATCCTTCTACTATATATGACGTAAAAGAGTATGATTTTCGTTCAAAAATTTTAGTTATAGTAATCCCGTCTTAAGCTGTCGCCAGCCTGCCGAGCCGTTCACGCATTGCAAAAGCTCGAAGCCCCGCCCCAGCGGAGCGCCAAGTGAGGCTTTGCCCCAGCAAAGCCGAACGGTGAATCGGGAGATACGGGAGCGCGCTCCGCGCGCGGAACATTAACATAGATTGAAGTTATTTTAACGGAACTTGCTGAATACAGGTTCTAACCTTATCCAGTAAGGACCATAAAAATTTCGTTAAAATCAAAAGGCGGCATAACCGGCCGCCTTTTTTGTTGGTAATGGCCGCAAGGTTATGCTAAAATTAACAAATGCGGAATTTGCGGTTGGGAGTACATGTCTCTATTGCCGGACATATCTATGAGGCAATTGACAGGGCGGCTGCCTTGGGCTGTAACACCATGCAGATTTTCTCCCGCGACCCCCGGCAGTGGCGTAAAAAAAGGCTGGCCCAGGATGATATGGAGGAATTCAGGAGGAGAAGGGCGGAAAGCGGCATCGCGCCTGTCTTTGTACATATTCCTTATTTAGCAAATCTTGCCTCGCCTTATTCGGTTTTGTATAGAAATTCAATCAAGGCCTATGTTGAAGATATAAAGGAGGCCGAGGCATTAGGCGCGGAATACCTGGTTACCCATATGGGAAGCCATAAGAAAAGCGGGGAGGCGATAGGCATAAAGAGGATTACTTCAGGCCTAAATAAGATTTTAGAAAGGACCAAAAAATCGCCGGTGAAAATACTTTTAGAAAACACCGCGGGCAGCGGCTCTTGGTTGGGCTATAAATTTGAGCACAGCCGCCGGATTATTGACGGCATTGAACAGAAAAACAGAATCGGGGCCTGCTTTGATACCTGCCATGGCTATTCGGCAGGATATGACCTGGCAGACGAGCAGGGTTATCAGGAAACTATCCGCCAGCTGGATGAAATTGTGGGCTTAGAGCGGCTAAAGTTAATTCATCTTAATGACACCAAGGATAAATTGGGGTCCAAGCGCGACAGGCATGAGCATATCGGTAAAGGGAAAATTGGATTAGAAGGATTCCGCCGCCTGGTAAACGACCGGCGCTTAAAAGACACCGCATTTATTATGGAGACGCCCAAGGATTCGGATGACTCAGACAGGATTAACCTAGCCGCGGTGAGAAGGCTGGCCAATAAGTAGGCAATAGCATGGCATATAAATTATTATTAGCGGATGATGAGAAGGAAACGGTTGAGCTTTTGCAAAAACGGCTCATCAAAGAGGGCTATGAGGTAACGGTTGCCTTTGACGGAGAAGAGGCGTTAGCAAAGATAAAGGAGTCTAATCCTGACGTGGTTCTCTTAGACCTGGATATGCCAAAACGTAACGGCTATGAGGTGCTTAAAGAAATAAGGGAGAAATTTAAGGATAAATGGAGGCCGGTAATTATTTTTACGGGAAAGGGCGGGATAGAAGCGTTAGAAAAGTGTTATAATATGGAAGCGGACCATTATTTGACCAAGCCCTGCAATATGGAAGCCATACTGCAGGCAATCCGGACAATGATTTCCCTGATTCCGGCGCGGGCAAAGGTATAAAATATGCTCTATCCATTTAAGGAAATAGAAGAGAAGTGGCAAAAACTCTGGCAGGAGAAGAAATCTTTTAAGGCCGAGGTTTCTGACAGGCCGAAATTCTATTGCCTGGAGATGTTTCCCTATCCCTCCGGCAAGATTCATATGGGCCACGTGCGTAACTATACTATCTCGGATGTGCACAGCCGTTATAAGTGGATGCAGGGATTCCAGGTATTGCATCCGATGGGCTTTGACGCCTTTGGCCAGCCCGCGGAGAACGCCGCTATCAAAAATAAGAGCAAGCCTGGCCTCTGGACGCGCAAATGCATTGACTGGATGAAGGAAGAATTAAAGAAGATGGGTTTTTCCTACGATTGGGATAGAGAGCTTTCCACCTGCGACAGTAGTTATTATAAATGGAACCAATGGATATTCTTAAAGATGTTTGAGCGCGGACTGGCCTATAGAGGGAAATCTAACGTCAACTGGTGCCCTTCCTGCGAGACCACCCTGGCTAACGAGGAAGTTATTGATGAGGGCTGCTGGAGGTGCCACGAAAAAGTCCAGCAGAAGGAGCTGGAGCAGTGGTTTCTGAAGATTACGGAATACAAGGAGCGCTTACTTGAGGATTTAAAACAACTGGCGCATTGGCCGCAGCGCGTAATCGCGATGCAGACGAACTGGATCGGCAAGAGCCAGGGGGTAGAGATATATTTTCGCCTTAAGGATAGCGATAAAGTAATCCCGGTGTTTACTACCCGGCCGGATACCATCTTCGGGGCAACCTATGTGGTTTTAGCTCCGGAGCATCCTCTGGTGAAAGAGCTTATCAGGGGAAAGCCGCGGGAAAAGGAGATCCGGGAATTTATTGAGAAGGTAAGCAGAGAAAGCAAGATTGCGCGAGCCGCATCTGACGTGAAAAAGGAGGGTATCTTTACCGGAAGCTATGCCATAAATCCGGTAAATAATGAATCCATTCCCGTCTGGATTGCGGATTATGTTTTGATGGAATACGGCACCGGCGCGATTATGGCAGTTCCTACCCACGACCAGAGGGATTTTATTTTTGCCAGAGAACATAATCTACCAATGAGGATAGTTATTGGAAGAATCGATAACTCGCGAACTCAAGAACCCCAAGAACTAAATGAGGCTTATGAAGGCGAAGGAATCCAGGTTAACTCCGGGCAGTTTGACGGGCTGCCGAATCAAGAAGCAAAAATCAAGATTGCCCAATGGATGGAAAAAGAAGGCACCGGTAAGATTCAAACCCATTGGCGCCTTAGGGATTGGTTGATTTCCCGCCAGCGCTATTGGGGAACGCCCATTCCTATTATTTACTGCCGGCAATGCGGTGTGGTGCCGGTGGCCTATGGGGATCTGCCGGTAAAATTGCCTGAAGACGCGCCCTTTACCGGAGAAGGGGGCAGCCCTTTGGGCAAGGTCAAAGAGTTTGTAAACACGCCTTGCCCTAAATGCAAGGCTCCAGCCCGGCGCGAAACCGACACTATGGCCACTTTCTTTGATTCTTCCTGGTATTTCCTGAGGTTTTGTTCGCCTCAATCTAAAGACAGCCCTTTTGATATTGGTGAGGCCAAATACTGGATGCCGGTTGACCAATATATAGGAGGCATTGAGCACGCTATCCTGCATCTGCTCTATTCCCGCTTTTTTACCAAATTCTTTAAGGATTTAGGAATGATAGGTTTTGACGAGCCGTTCACCCGCTTGTTGACCCAGGGAATGGTTTTAAAAGACGGCGAGGTGATGTCCAAGTCGCGAGGCAATATAGTTGATCCGGATTCCATCATCAAACAATACGGCGCGGATACCCTGCGGCTGTTTATCCTTTTTGCCGCGCCTCCGGAGACCGAATTAGAATGGGATGACCGCGGCATAGAAGGGGCGTTTAAGTTCTTAAACCGCGTCTGGAGGATCCAGGAAAATCTAAAGGAAAAAGCGGATCCGCAGTTAATAAAGGCCCTGCATAGGGCCATAAAAAAGATTACCGAGGATTTTGAGGGCTTTAAATTTAATACGGCAATCGCCGGCCTTATGGAATTAGTTAACGCTATCTATCAGTTTGGCGCGGATAAGGCGGTTTTTTCCCAATTGTTAATAATGCTTAGTCCGATCGCCCCGCATTTCTGCGAAGAGCTCTGGCAGGGACTGGGTAACGCCCAGAGCATCCTCAAGGCCAACTGGCCAAAATACGACCCAAGCTTATTAGTGGAAGAAAATATCACTATCGTGATTCAGGTAAACGGAAAGGTCAGGGGCACCATCGCGGTAAATAAGGATATATCCGAAGATAAGCTTAAAGAGGCATGCCTGAATGATGAAGCGGTAAAGAAGTGGCTTAAAGATTCAGCCGTAAAAAAGATTGTGGTGGTGCCGGGAAAGCTGGTGAATATCGTTGTTTAACCTTACCAGGCAGGAACAGTCGGTTTTGTTATTCCTGGGCGCCGCAGCCTTATGCGGGATAAGCATCAATTACCTTTCTAAGAATAATACCCGCCTTAAGGGTTATTTCGCGGATATAGCGCTTAATAGCGCAAACCCCTCAAAAATCAATCTTAACCAGGCTACGCTTGAAGAATTAACCGCGCTTCCCGGCATCGGCCCGGAGCTTGCCCGGAGGATTATTGATTACCGCACAGCCATGGGCGGGTTTAAGGTAAGCGAAGAGCTCAAGAAAGTCAAAGGTGTAGGCCCCCGCAAGTTTGAGCTTTTAAAGGACCGGATAGCCCTTGAGTAAAATATTCTAAAATTTCTCTTGACAAGATAAAAAGATGTGGTATATTTGAAATAGATTTACAAAGAAGTAGCAACGCAGCGAAGCGTTCAGCGAAAGCTTGAGCGCTTTTTTTGTTTGCGTTTCGGGATAAAGAAGTCCCAGTGTAGTGCGCAGTGCACTATAGCTGGGATTTTTCTTTTTATACGCCAATGATTACAGATAAAGAGTTGCCTAGCCATAACTTTTCAGAATTAGCCAAAGAGTTAAGCCCCAGCCTTAAAAGGCTCTCCCGCAAGAACAGGCATTTGGGTTTTATTGACAAGGATGACCTGTATCAAGAGGCGTTGATTAACCTCTGGAACCGGCTGGAGAAGGGCGAGTTATCCGATAAGACCGCAAGCTATATCGTGCGAGGATGCTATTTCCATATCCAGAATTATATCCGCACCCATAAAGTGAGAAATAACGTCTTGAGCCTTGAGGAGCCTATTGTCTTTGAGGAAGGCCGGCAAACCTGCCTTCGGGATATGCTTAAGGATGAAAAGCCGGATTTATTGAGCCAGCTGAACAGCCGCTTCATTGTGGATGATATTATGAATAACGGTTTAAGCAAAAGGGAAAAGGATGTATTCATGCTGCTTTACAAGGGCTTGAATGTGAGGCAGATAGCTCAAAGACTGGGCATTTCCCATGTGCGGGTAGTAAAGCTCAAACAGAATATCAACCATAAATATAAGGATAAATTCTTTGATACCGCGGTTACCGGGCAATAGCTGTTTTTACTTTTACTTAAGTAGTTAACAGGCAGGTAAAGGCCTGCTATCAGAAAGAGGGAGGAAAGAGATGAGAAAGTTGAGAAAGTTGTCTTTGGCGTGGATAATAGTGTGCGCACTGGGTTTTTCTCTGTCGTTTAACGGCATTTCTTTTGCCGATGAGGTGATTAAAGAAGAATTGGTCAATCGGTTGATGCAGAGGATCGATGATCTGGAGAAGAAGGTAGAGGCCTTAAACGGCAAGTTAAATATTTATGAGAAAACTCCTCCGGTGAATGTTCCGGAAGAAATGATTCAAAAAAAGATTGATGACCTGCTGGTCCAAAGAGAAGAGATGGCCGGAGGGCTGCTTAAGGCCTTAAAAGATATTAACCTAAGCGGTTTTGTGGATACCAGCTATACCTACAACTTTAATTCTCCGGATTCCCGGATGAATACGGCGCGCGTCTTTGATACCGAGTCAAATAACTTTAACCTGCAGGCGGCCAAGTTGGCCTTTGAAAGGCTGCCTCCGGATGCCGGAGGGGTGGGGTTTCGCACGGATTTATATTTTGGCCAGGATGCCGAAGTGATTACTCCAACAGGTTCAACAAGGGACCAGTTTGACCTTGAGCAGGCCTATATCAGTATTAAGCCTACCCCGATTTGTAATCTTCCTTTTGGCTGCTGGGAGTGGGTTAAGATCGGTAAGTTTGTCACCATGCACGGGGCCGAGGTGATTGAGGCCAAGGATAACTGGAATTCCAGCCGCTCGCTGCTTTTTGGCTATGCCATACCCTTTACCCATACCGGCATACGCGCGGGATATCAGATTTCCGATAAGCTCAAGGGTTATCTGGGAGTGAACAACGGTTGGGATAATGTTAAGGATAATAACAGCGGCAAATCGGTGGAGTCGGCATTGGCATGGTCAGCCAGCGATAAGCTCTCCTTTAACCTGGCCGGCATGTATGGCCCGGAGCAAACTTCTAACGACCATTCTCAGCGCGGGTTGATTGATTTCCTGGCTACCTATAAGCCGTTTGCCAAATGGACCTTTATGCTTAACGCCGATTACGGACACGAGGAGGATTTGGTGGCCGCGGGTAAAGACGCCAGTTGGTCGGGAGTGGCGGCTTACGCGAAAT
>SCPY01000110.1 GCA_004299495.1 bacterium
AGTAAGCACCTCCGCTTCCCGAATGGCTTCAGAAACACGCAGACGGTCCAACTGTTTAAGGCCGCCCGAGATTACTTCATCAATCCAGAGCTGATGGAGCCTCTCTCTGATATTGTCAGGCAGCGATGCCTCCAGGATCTGTACCGCCCGCTGAGTCGCCCTCTCTTCTATCTTTTCCTGCATCTCCTTAACCAACACCTGACAGGAGCCGTCCGCCTGCTTAAGCATTTCGTCAGCTTTGGCCTGCGCCAAACCAAGGAGCTTGTCTTTCTGCTCTTGCGCTTCCTTAAGCAGCTGCTCTCTCTGGGCCTGCGCGTCCTTCTGGGCATTACTGAGTATCTCCTGGGCCTGGCGTTTTAGCTCTTCAAATTGCTTCTTTATCTCTTCTTCCTTCTTGGCGTATTCCGAGGCCATGCTCTCTAAATGCGATGTCGCGCTTACCACGTTTTGTTTAAAGAGCTTCTGCAGGAAAAAGATCATACCCGCGAAAATTAGCGCCAGGATGACCACTAAGGAAACAATAAACATACATTCCCCTCCTTAACTAAACAATTGAAACACAATCAACATCGCGATAATGGCCGCGCTCTCTGCGAACACCAAAAGAATAATCATTGCCGTAAAAATCCGGGGGGCGCTTGAAGGGTTTCTGCCAAGAGCGCTAATGCTTGCCTTTCCGCAGGCCATAAAAACCCAGCAAGGCCCCGCGATACAGATAGAGAAAATAATAAGCAATGCCAGGTTGCGGTCCATCACTCCTCCACTATCACCGTTGCCTTGTTAGAATGAATACCCGCTACCCCGCGGCGGATGGGAAAGATATGATTGTGGTTAATAATTACACTGCCGCTTATCAGCCGGCTTAACAAGGGCTTATGGTAAGACAATACCTCAAATACCCCCTGCTCACCCGGAAAGATAACGCTTTCCGCGTTACCCTCAAAGAGCACCCTTATCGGAGTAACCACCAGAACGTTTAACATATTTGGCTATTTTTTTTCTTCAGAAGGGGGTTTTTGCACTGAAGATTTTCCCGGCTCCGCCTTAGGGAATGCGGATTCTTTCGCCTCTTTTAAGGCGTTGTGGCTGGAACGGATTTGCCCCTGGAGCACAAAGAAGAAGACCGCGGCTAACATTCCCAGGAATATGATGATGATAATAATAATGAGCCAGGTAGTAGTAGCGGAAGGCAGGGCCATTTTTAATTTTGCCTTTTCAAGAACCTCGGGAGCGTCTGGGCCGGTTGACGGGCGAAGTAGTTTTTCTAATTCAGCGATATCCTTTTTGACAGATTGTATGGTCTCTAAATTCTGCCGGTAGATACCGATGTGCTGTGAACGGCTTACGGCTTCATCGGATTGCGTGTTTTTAATTTCATCCAATCGCCGGTAAATATTTTCCCCGGCTGTCTTTGCCTGAAGGGCATACGTTGTATTCTCAAGCCGCTTTACGATGTCATCGGTTTGGCTCTTGAGCGCTGATAACTCCGCATCCGGCAGGAGCCATATATCCTCAACCTCAATCTTAAAGACCTTAATCTCTCCCGGGGCAAGCTCCACATTCGGCTTATAGGCATAGTAAAGAGACTTCTCCTGGTCATATTCTATATCTAAACCGGCGGAGTCTATGACGTCTTTGGGTTTTACCTCCTGGGGCAGATAATTCTTGATCTCAATCTTCTGCTTCTTGGCCTTAGAGGGATTCACCACGGCAAGGCGAAAAACCACGCTTCCCGGAGAAAGCGAGGTGGCGATAAAGGGGTCATCCGCCCCGCCAAGCTTCTTTTCCATAATATCTACCATAATGTCGCTTGCCGCGTTAATCTCA